>CAMPAJ010000360.1 GCA_946631805.1 uncultured Eggerthellaceae bacterium | reverse complement strand
GCTTCATCGTCATCAAGACCAAGCTGGCCTCGCTCCCCGAGAACGTCAACTGGATCCACATGCTCGGCAGTGCCATCCTGGGCGGTGTCGGTTTCACGATGGCTATCTTCGTCGCGAACCTGGCGTTCCCCGCGCACCCCGAGTTCATCGTCAACGCGAAGGTCGCCATTTTGTCGGCGTCCACGCTCGCCGGCGCCATCGGCTTCGTGTTCCTGTTCCTGCAGGCCAAGGCTGCGCATGCCAAGGGCGTTGCCTACCTGACCACGACGGCTCCCGACGCGATGCGCCAGACCGCCGGCGCCGAGGCTGCGAGCAAGTCGCGCGAAATCCTCGATCAGATCGAAAGCCCGCTGGTTATGAGCGAAATCGAGGCTGCGCAGAGCGAGAAGCCCAGCAGCGGCACCGAGGTGGTCGTGGAACTCGGCGCCGACAACAAGCGCTCCGATTCCGACAAGTAGCAAGCGTAAACGCATCAAGCGCTTTATGAAGAGCCGTCGGCATTCGGGCCGGTGGCTCTTCTTGTTCTGGCTGAAGCGCTTGAGGTTGGTTTGCTCGGTGGCCTTGCTCTATCCCACCGCCCCCGGCGGCCGGCGCGGCGCATTCGCGCTAGTCCTCGCGCGCGGGCGCATCCGACATCGTCGTTGTCTGCTGCGGAACGCTGCGAATGCGCCGTGCCGGCCGCCGGGGGCTGCGGTGCCTCGGGTTGCAGGGTGTGAAATGGGGTCGTAGCCATTTTCACATGGTTGTTGTTTCGGCGGGGGAATGGGTGCTAGGACGTCGGCCCTTGTGGGTGAAACGTAATAGACATGGTCACATAACAGTTGTATTCTTGTATCTGTTTCCTTTATACGAGCTTGATGAAAGCGAGGAAGAGTTTCATGGACTACAAGGCTTGGTACACGATGGACGTCGACCCGGTTGATTACTATGCGCAGGTTGCGGAGGCGGCTCCGCTGGACCCGCAGGAGACGGCGCGCACGCGCGATGCGGACGGCACGATGCCGGGCGAGGCCCAGGACAAGCTGTTCAACATTTCCGCCGAGATCAAGAACCTTTTCCACGAGTTCGGCTCGCCGATGCCGCCGCTCATGGAGGGCTGCACGGTGCTGGACCTGTGCTGCGGCTCGGGCCGCGATACGTATCTGGCTGCCCAGCTCGTCGGCGCGCAGGGCAAGGTCATCGGCGTCGAGCCCAATGCCAAGCGCCTGGCTGTGGCCGAGAAGTACTTCGACCAGGAAATCGCCCAGTTCGGTTACGCCGAGCCCAACGTTGAGCTTAAGGTCGGCGTGCCCGAGGACCTGTCGTTCATCCCCGATGACAGCATCGACATCGTGATTTCCAACTGCACGTTCAACCTTTCGCCCGACAAGGAGGCCTACGTGCGCGAGGTGTTCCGCGTGCTCAAGGACAACGGCGAGTGGTACTTCACCGACGTGTTCACCGGCCGCCGCGTGCCGCAGGAGCTGGCCAAGGACGTGAGCAACCGCGCCGACCGCCTGGCGGGCGCCATGTTCGTCGGCGATTTCCGCCGCCTCGTGCAGGCGAACGGCTTCAACGACCCGCGTTACCTCATGAACTGGAAGACGCCGCTCAGCGACGCCGAGCGCGCGAAGTACGGTGACGTGGAGTTCGCGACCATCACCGTGCGCGTGCTCAAGTCCCAATGGACCGAGGACGTGTGCGAAAGCTATGGCGAAACCGTCACGTACGACGGCTCGCTTCCCGATTATCCCGACTTCTTCCTGTTCGAGCACAACATCAAGTTCCCGACGGGCAAGGACTGCACCGTGTGCGGCAACGTTTCGGGCCTCGCGGCGCATTCCCGTTACGCCAAGGTGTTCAAGGTCGTGGGCGATCGCACCACCCACATCGGCGATACGCATCATGCCTACGACGCCCTCGTGGTCAACGCGCCGGATTTCACGGGCGTGCGCGACGAGGATGACCAACCCATCCAGGCGAGCTGCTGCTAGCGGTTCGGCGAGCATGCAAAACGGGGCGCGGGATTACCCGCGGCCCGTTTTTTTGTAGGAGCGCATGCCGGCGCGTGGTACCCTTTGCCGGTATGCGGTTTCGATGAGTCACTCATGGGTGCGAATCGGCGCGAGCCAACATCGGGGCGGACGTGGCCCCGTTGGCTGTTTTTGCCGGTACGCCCGCGGACAAGGAGTTTTATATGCCCTACGATTCTTTTTCGACTTACGGAGGCGCCGGGGCGGCGCATGAGGATACCGGCCAGACGAAGGCGGCCTCGCGCCGCAAGGCGGCCGATGCGCCCGAGCGCATACGGTTCATGGTGGTCAGCGGCTTTTTGGGCGCCGGTAAGACGACGGCCATGATCGCACTCGGCGAGCACATGAACAAGAACTACGGGAAAATCGGCATCATCGCCAACGATCTGGGCGCCAACTTGGTCGATACGAACCTGACCCAGACGAGTGGCTGCACGGTCGAGGAAATCGCCTCGGGATGCATCTGCTACCAGATGGACAACACCATCGAC
>CAMPAJ010000359.1 GCA_946631805.1 uncultured Eggerthellaceae bacterium | reverse complement strand
CCCGGCATCCCCGAGCCTCGCACGCATCTTGTCGTACATGGGAATGAGGTAGCGGACGTCTTCGAGCGAGTACTTCACCTGGCTGGCCGAGAGCGGACGCATGGACCAATCGGTGAGGGAGTCGAGCTTCTTGAGCTTGCCCCCCATGAGGCTTTGGACGGCCGTGCTGTACGCCACCTGCTGCGGCATCCCGAGCAGCGGGGCGGCGGCCTGCGTGTCGAACACCGGCGAGGGCATGATGCCCGTGGCATGGTAGAGAATCGCGATATCCTGCGAGCCGGCGTGGAACACCTTGGTTATGGTGTGGTCGGCCAACAGCACGCCGAAGGGCTTGATATCGTCTATAGCGAGCGGGTCCACGATGGCGGACACGTCGCCGTTGTTGACCTGAATCAGACACAGCTTGGCAAAGTAGGTCTTCTCGCGCAAAAACTCCGTGTCGATGCAGATGAACTTGGAGCCCTTCAGCTCCTCGACGAGAGCATCGAGTTCGGCGGCGGTCTGTATGTACTTGCTCATTTACTCGCTTTCCTCTTTGAGGCTCATCTGCTCGTGCTTGGCATCGTGGGCTTGTTCGTGCTCGATCCAATCATGGACAGCGCCTTGGGCCACGACGTGCTGCTCAAGGAATACCAGCGCGCGCGTCTGCTCGTTTTCCTGGACAACAGCTACGACCCCACCGGAGACGGGTACAACCTGCAGCAGGCCCAGATTGCCATTGGCAGCGGCGGTCTGTTCGGCAAAGGGTACATGAACGCCACGCAATCCACGCTTGGGTATTTGCCCGAAGCCCCCACTGATTTCATATTCTGCGTTCTCGCCGAAGAGCTCGGGTTTGCTGGAGCGATGCTGTTGCTGGTGCTCTATGTGCTTCTCTTGCTGATTTGCTTCCATATCGCCTTTAACGCAGCGGATTTGTTTGGTACCGTTATCGTTATGTGCACGGCAGGCATGTGGTTGTTCCAGATACTCGAGAACATAGGCATGACATGCGGGCTTATGCCCATCACGGGTATCCCGCTCCCGTTCGTTAGCTTCGGTTCTTCGTTTATGGTGGTGAACTTCATGCTGCTAGGCCTTGTTGGGTCCGTTTGGGCCCACAGCGCGCGCTAGGCTAAAGGAGAGGTTATCATGGCTGGACTGCCCATTGACATCAAGGACATGCTCGAAGCGCTCGGCGACATTGACACCGCGCGTCAGAAGCCCGTGACGGTTGCCGTCCTGCTCGACGCATCCGCACCAGTTGACCTGCTCGATTTCATTAAGGACAGTTTCGCATCCAAGGAAGCGAATGCGCGCATTTCGTTTTCGTATTACGAAGACGCCCAGGTCCATTTGCCGCACGCGTGCGATTTGGCCGTCGTCGCAGCCGGGTCGTCGCCTTTCACCGGTGCGCTTTCGTGCTCGGTGCGTGCGGCGGGAACGCCCACCTTGGTCGTTACCACGCTCCCTACTCTTGTAGACGAGCTTGCTCGAGCGTCGGGAAACGCATTGCTTGCGGACGATTTCGTGTATCCGAAAAACCCCGAAGCTGCATTCGGCGCGTCCGCTGCGCCGTACGCGGAAGAGCCGGTCGCCATTACCGAAGCAGTGGCATCCGAGCTGCATCAGAGCATGGGTACGTGGATCGTCGATGTGTTTGCTGAAAAGAAGCTCGCGTTCGCGCTCTGCTTCCCGTTTGTGCGCAAGCCGTTGGCGCTCGACGCCGTGAAGGCCACAAGCGCGCAAAACGCTGCGATCGGCGCGGTCATCCTCATACCAGGAGCCGACATGCCGGTCATGACGGCAAACCAAGCTAAGATGATTTTGCAAATCGCAGCCGCGTACGGCCAGAAAATGGGATTCGAGCGCGTAAAGGAACTGGCCGGTGTGGTCGCTGGCGCGTTTGCCCTGCGCACGGTGGCGCGGCAAGTGGTGGGGTCGGTGCCTGGACTGGGTTGGGCGGTGAAAGGCGCCATTGGATTTGCGGGAACGCAAGCTATGGGCAGGGCCGCCATCGCTTATTTCGAAGCAACGGTCAACGGCGGCAAGCCCGCCGAGGACGCCATGAAGGCCGCTCGTGCCGAAGCCGATCGCGTGGCCGCCATCGCGGCTACTCAGGACACCCGGGCAGGGGCGGTTGCTGCCGTTGCGAAAACGTATGCGAGCTCTGCGGCCGACAAGGTCCGCGGTGTGTATTCGCGCGCCGTGCCTGCTGCTAAAGAAGTGGCCGCGGGACTTTCCGACATTGCCGGCGCAACACCTCTTGAATTGGGTAAGAAAGCCATCGACGGCGTGTGCGCAGCCACCGGAACCACTCCCTCGGAATTGGGGCGGCGCATACTTGACAGCGCCCTGAACAGGCGCACGAGCATGGCAAAGTAGAATAGCGGTCCCATGACAGATCTTTGGCCACAGCTATCGCAGCTTCTTTCGCGCGCGACGCGACCGGTGCGCTACATCGACCACGAGTTCGGTGCCGTGCATCGCAGCGCCGCTGACGATCCGACGGATGCATCGTTTTGCATGGTGTATCCAGACACTTACGAACT
>CAMPAJ010000358.1 GCA_946631805.1 uncultured Eggerthellaceae bacterium | reverse complement strand
GTTGAGCGCGATGACCATGGCACATCCCCGCTCGTGCGCAAAGCTGGCAACGCGCTGGTCCTGGTCGGTCAGGCCCAGCGTGCCGTCGATGACGAGCACGGCGACGTCGGCACGGTCGATGGCGCGCATGGCGCGTACGAAGCCGTAATACTCCACATCTTCGTCGATCTGCCCCTTGCGGCGCAGGCCGGCAGTGTCCACGATCGTATAGCGCTTGCCATCGTGCACGACCGGCGTATCGATTGCATCGCGCGTCGTGCCCGCAACGCCGCTCACGATGGAGCGGTCCATGGACGTCATCTTATTCGTAAGCGACGATTTGCCAGCATTCGGACGGCCGATGATGGCCACGTTGATGCCCGTCTCCTCTTCGGGTTCGGCAGCGGCGCGCTCGACGGCGCCCGACTCGTGCAAGGCCTTGACGACCTCGTCCAGCAAGTCACCCGTCCCATGGCCGTGCATGGCGCTCACAGGCCACGGCTCGCCAAGGCCGAGCTGGTAGAACTCGTACATATCGTCGTAACGGTTGGGCGTGTCGAGCTTGTTGACGGCCAGGAACACCGGCTTCTTCGACTTGCGCAGGATGCGCGCGACTTCCTCGTCGTCGGTGTTAATGCCCGTGCGGCCGTCTACGAGCAGCACGATGACGTCGGCTTCGTTCGTGGCCGTGAACGCCTGGCTCGTGATGGACGCCTGAAAATCGTCGTCGCTGCCCACTTCGATGCCGCCGGTGTCGACGAGCGTGAACGTCACGCCGTTCCAATCGGCTTCATGATACGAGCGGTCGCGCGTGACGCCGCGCATCTCGTGCGTGATGGCCTCGTCGGCCCCGGTTATGCGGTTGACAAACGTCGATTTGCCCACGTTGGGACGCCCGACAACAGCTACAAGGGGAAGTGCCATGATAAAACTCCTTCTAACATATAACACGGCTCGGCGAAGAGGCGTCCTTTGCGGCACGTAGGTCATTCACCCGCGCGCACGCCACCTGCGGCCTTTCGGTCCGAACGTCGAAGCCGCGAGAAAACGCGCCCTCGACCGGTCTTCTGTCGCGCATCTACGCGAGCCGCGAAGCATTCTTCAATTGAACAGGATACCATTGGGACGCGATTGCCCTGATAGTTTCTCTATATCACCAAGAGTCTTTTAGCAGACTCGTGATCTCCGCAAAGTACTCGAGGGGCGTGCAGGACACCATGTGAATCGGCAAGCCCGCTGCCTCTTGCATATCCTCGAGCGTCATGTCGTCCAAAGTAAGCCCGTCGTCGTTGAACACGACGCGCGGCACCAGGAAAACGCAGGCATCGGTTCCTTGCGAACGCGACTCCAGCGGCAAAACCGCATCGGCGCAAATAGACGCCGGCTCAACCGCGCCCGACAGCGCATCGCCCTTCGGGACGCGCCCTTCAGCGGCGCGCTGCAGCACTGCGCCCACGATGTCGGCTCCCACCAGCAAGCCCGTCACGTCGACGTTCCCGCCGAAGTAGCTGTTGGCCACGTAAAGCGGCTCGAAGACATCGCCGATTCCCGCCTCCTCCACAAGCGGCGCCAAGAACTCGCGTTGGGCGCAACCAACCACCATGACGGCACGCGCCCTCCGAGCCCGCAGCGCCTCGGTGCAGCGGGCGATCAGGCCCTCTTCTTCCACACGACGCCAATCGTCCACAGTGGAACGGATTATGCCGATGCCGTCCTCGAACATGTCGAAACCGTCGTAAAAGTCAGTCGGCGGCAGATTAGACAGCACATCGCTCCCGTAGGCATTGCGGTAGAACTCGTCAGCCGCAAACACCCAGGCACTCCCGCGCTCAACCCGCGCACGCTCCTGAAACGGCCGCACGAGCTCGAGCACTTCCCGCGACGCCTCCCGATTGTTGAAGCTATGGTCGAACGCATCCTGGAAGCGCGTGTAACCAAGCGGCACGATTCCCACGCCCAGGATGCCGGGACGGTCATACGCCCATTCCAGCGTCTCGCGAAGAACATCGCCGTCGTTCTGCTCGGGGACGAGCACGATTTGCACGTGAAACTCGATGCCAGCTGCGAGGAGCCTTTCGGCCGCATCCAGACCATGTTGGGCATGCTTGCCCAACATGCGGCGGCGCACATCGGGATTGCTCACCTGCAACGAGAACCGGAGCGGGGAGATATGCTGCTCGACAATGCGCTGCTCGTCTTCCGGCGTGAGATTGGTCAAGGTGACGAACGTTCCCACGAGGAAGCTCAGGCGATAATCATCGTCACGCAAATACAGCGAAGGGCGCAAGCCTCGTGGCAACATGCGCATGAAGCAGAACGTGCACGCGTTGCGGCACTGCTTGACGCCGTCGAATACCAAGCCCTCGAATTCGAAGCCCCAATCCTCGCCCGGTTCGCGCCACAGCTCCACTTCGCCCGTATCGCCGTCCAAGTCGACGTACCCAACCGTGATGCACTCCTCGCCCGAAAGCCACCGCCAGTCGATAACGTCCCGCAAAGGCTCGCCATCAACCGACGTAATAAAACACCCCGGCTCGAACCCCGCCTCCCAAGC
>CAMPAJ010000357.1 GCA_946631805.1 uncultured Eggerthellaceae bacterium | reverse complement strand
GGGCCGAGCGGAATCCGCGAAGCTGATTCCGCGTAGCCTTGACGCGAGCGAATCCAGTCGGAGCTACCAGAAACCCCAGTTCAGAGACGCAAGGCTCTGAACTTTTTTCTGTCTTTTTTCGGTCAGGACAGAACAAAGACAGAATTATATTTTCGGGTGAGTGTTTTTCGATCGGCATGCATCTGCCGGCCTCCGCGAGGGATTCTGTCTTTTGGTCTTTTATTCTGTCCTGGCTCATTCGGACTATGTGGGTTGGGGGCTGTCCCCAACTGGTTGCCGAGCCCATGCTAGAGCAGCCCGGCCTCGTAGGGCTTGTTGCACTTCGGCGCGCTGAGCGGGCATTGCTTTCGGCAAAGCGTGCAGATTCCCGTTGCCGCCGCATCGCCTGCGCCATTCGACGAGCTGCCAGACGAGCTTTCGGAGGCGCTGTCGGACGCGCTGCCCCGGGATTCGTCGTTCGAGCCGTCGGAGGCGCTGCCGGAAGAGCCGTCGGGAGCTTCGCCCGAGGCGTTGTCCGAGGGCTGTCCAGAGGACCCGTCTGCCGGTTTGCCCGAGCGGCTGCCGAACGACCCGTCTGCCGGTTCGCCGGTCGACCGACTGCCGCGCCTCCCGTCATCCCTGCCGAAGCCATGCTTGCCCGAACGCTTGCCGGTGCCGGGTTGCGCGCTGGAACGGTCGGCGCCTTCCGCGCCCTGGCCGTTTGCCGCCGCGTCGGTGCTGCCGTTCGCTTCCTGGCCGTTTGCCGCCGCGTCGGGGCTGCCTTCCGCGCCCTGGCCGCCAACTGCCGCGTCGGAGCCCTCTTCGTTGGGTGCGATACCATGCTGGCCTGCAGCTTCCGCGGTCTGCGGGAGGGTCTTGCCCGCAACGGTCGCGCCCAGCGCGATGACGCCGAGCGCTGCGACCGCGTTGACACCCGACCCGATGGCGCGCCGCCGGGCGGGGTTGTATGGCACGCGGAACGCTGCGGCCAAGAAGGCCCAGTGCATGGCCAGGTGCACCACCACGAGCGCGCACAACGCGTACGCCGATACGGTGTGCACATCCGCCCAGAGCGCATAGGAGCCAACGGTCCAGGTGAAGCCGGCGGACGAGAGGATCGAGCTGATGGCTACCGAGCTCACGCCCAGCACGACCATCGTCGCTGCGAGCAAGCATCCCATGACGGCAAGCGCCGCTCTTCGGGCGGTGAACGTGCCCGCCTGCGTGGCATGTGCCGTCTTCTTCACCCACGTGGCCGAAAGCGCCAGGTGGGCGACGACCGTTGCGAAGAACGCGAACCCTATCACCTCGTGCAGGAACTCGCCGGTGAATTGTATGAACATCTCGAGCACGATCATGACGGTCATCGCCACGTCGAGCACCACGCGTACCGCTTTCTTGCCTTTCATCTGCGCCCCTTTGTTTTCGCGGAAACCGACGTTATGCGGTAACGATACGCGACAAGCCTGAAATCGCCCTTAAACGGAGCTGCGCATCGGGCGCGCGCCTCTGCTCGTGAAGCGCGAGCGGGCTCGCGCAGGCAACCTGACATGCATCGCAGCCGTGGACGCGCATGCCGATGAGGTCGGTGATCGCCGTGTCCTTGAACTCGCCCGGCCTGAAGTTGCCGTACAGCACGCACCGCGTCGAGTTGAACGCGCCGTCTTCGGCCATGGCGCCGGTCGGGCATGCGTCGATGCACATGCGGCAATCCGGGGGACACGGACGCTGCGGCTGGTGACGGCCAGGAACGGCCTAAACAAGCTCGTGAAGGACAGGGCGCTGTTCACCTTCCTCGACCCGGGGCTGACGGCCGAGGGGCCGCTGCCGTCGATGAACAACAGGCTCGAGGGAGGCATCAACGCCCAGATCAGGAACGTGCTGCGCGACCATCGCGTCATGAGCTCGATGCGCAGGGCCAAGGCGGTGTTCTGGTGGTGCTACATGCACTCGGAATGCCCCTTGCCGGCAGCCGAGATCCTCAAGGCCATGCCGACCGACGAGGACATCGTCGAGGTCTACCGCCAGTCGGTCTACGAGCCGCAGAAACGCGAAGGCCCCGCCGAGTGGGGCGACGGCCTTGTTTGGTCAGAGCTCCACTATTCGTCGCAATGGCGATTGGATTGGGATTAATTTATCAACACGTTTTGGCCTATAACCCGAAGTATCTCGATCCAGCTGCCGTCTGGGTCCTCTATGAAGTAAAGCCCCATGCGCGGGTTTTCTCGGACGATGCAGCCCATTTCCTCGTGGAGCTTGTGCGCTGCGTCGAAGTCGGGCACAGTGAAGGCGATGTGGGTGTCCTTGCCGCCGTTCTCGTAAGGTTCGGTGCGCCCGCGGTTCCAAGTCAGCTCAATCTGGAAAGGCGTCTGGTCATTGACCAAGTACGTGTTCGACCACGACCCGTCCTCGGCCCCTCGCATCCTATCTCACCTGCGCGATGCCGAGGCTTTCGCGCGCCTCGCGCATCTGCTCGGCCTCGGCCTGGCTGAACTCGAACTCGGCCTCGCTCCAGTCCCACATGGCCTGCAGGAGAGGCTTGAAGCTCTCGCCCCGGCGCGTCA
>CAMPAJ010000356.1 GCA_946631805.1 uncultured Eggerthellaceae bacterium | reverse complement strand
CACGCGTCGCCCCCTATAACGCAATGCGGTCCCTGGTTCCATTTCCACAGCTTAGATGGGATGAGGGGAATGTGCTGCGAAAATGGAACCAGGGACCGCATCGTCGTAAGCAAGCCCTACGACGCCTGGAGGCTCAGCCTCCTGAAGGGACCCCAGCTCTGGGCGGGCCTCCTATGCGGAAGCAGCGAGCGCTTGGGCGCCTCGTAGGTAGTCGGGCGCGTGGCGGCAACCGTCGCCCGCACGCGCTGCCTCGTCTTCTCGGCAAGCGAAAGCTTGAACGCGTTTCCGTATTTCGAGAACGAGCGCAGGTACACGCCCTGCGCCGCCAGAAGCTCGCACAGCCACGTGGGGTACCCGCCGGCGCATTTGATTTCCATGACGATTTGGCCGGGCGAGGTAACGCGCTTGCGCGATGTGGACGAAGTCTCGAACAAGTCGACGTAGGTGATGTCCTCGTCGAACGTTATGCGGTCGACGCAGTCTTCTCCAGCGCCGTCGACGGGGCACCACGCCTCGCGCGAGCAGCTTATGAGCATTGAGGGCTTGAGCCCCTCATAGCGATCGAAGAACGCATCGATCTCGCGTGCGATCTGCAGTTTACCCTCGGCCAAGTCGGATTTCGGCGAACTCCCGCACGGGTACAGCGCCTGGGCCTCCTCGTAGCTATGGCTTCCCGAGCAGTACGCTCGCGCCCCTTGCGCGCTCATGCGCACGCGACGTTTGTACACGATGCCCTTGAACTTCTTCTTTATCTCGACGTACACGGTACCCGCTTGCGAAAACGCACCGTAGCTGCGTATGCGCAGCTTTTCCTTGTACAGCGGTTTCTCGAGCGAGCGGCAGATGAGCGAGCGGTCGTCGGTGTCCAGGTACAAGCTGTCGATGCGCGTGGCACCGTAATCGTCCAGGCGCATGCGGCCGGCCAGAGCCTCTTTGATGGCCTGGCACTGCCCCGCCGTTATGAGGTATTTCTTTTCCTTGCGCTCGAACGTATCGCCTGCCGTTGCCATGACGCGCTCCTTTCATCACGGCATGCATGGTAAACGCCAAAACTTAAATGAACCTGAAGTTCCGTTTTCAGACACGTTTCAGCTTGTCTAGTAGAATGGCATCAACGCTAAGGAAGGGTCGTTTATGCAAATACTCATAGTCGAAGACGACGTGCGCCTTGCCCAGGCGGTCGCCAAGATCCTCGAAGAGAACAACTACCAGGTCGATATGGTCCACGACGGCCAGTCGGGCCTGGATTACGCCGAGAGCGGAATCTACGACGTCGTCGTCCTCGACGTCATGCTCCCCAAGATGGACGGTTTCGAAGTAGCCAAGCAGCTCAGGCGCAAGGGCGTCAACACGCCGGTCCTCATGCTCACGGCCCGCTCGCAGATACCAGACAAGATCGAGGGCCTGGACTCGGGCGCGGACGATTACATGACCAAGCCGTTCTCCCCAGCCGAGATGCTCGCCCACCTGCGCGCCCTCACGCGCCGTCAGGGCCAGGTCGTGTTCGAAACGCTCTCGTTCGACGACTTGCAGCTGAACCTCGAAAGCCACGACCTTTCGTGCGGCAGCAAGTCCATCAACTTGTCGTTCAAGGAATTCAGCATCATGAACATCCTCATGGCCAACAAGGGGCAGATCGTGTCGAAGGACACGCTCATCTCGAAGGTCTGGGGAGTCGAGTCGAGCGCGGTGGACAACAACGTGGAAGCCTACATTTCGTTCTTGCGCAAGAAGCTGAAGTTCCTGGGATCCTCAGCGCAGATCGAGACCGTCAGGAAAGTCGGATACCGCCTGGTATCGGGCGAATAAACAGCAATTGCCCGCACCGCCGCCTTTCGGGCGGCTTTGCGCGCTTTGCTGAAAGCGTGAAAGCTGGCAATTTGGGGAGACTCCCCTTTTTGTCGCGCCGATTCGTGCCGCTTACGAAGGCGGCAGAATGAGAGATACCATGTTTCGCAAGCTTCGCATCCAGTTCATAGCAGTCGTCATGGCCTCGGTGGCCATCGTGCTCGCCATCGTTTTCACCAGCATTTGCATCGCGGAATACCAGCGATCCCTCGCGGACGTGAACACGGCCCTCTCGAGCTCGATCGACAGGGCTGACGAGCATGTGAGCAAGCATCCCTTCGATCTGGGTTGGGACCAGTCATGGTTTGACGGCAGCTCGGCCAGCGCATTCATGGGACGAAGGTCCCTGAGCACTCCCAACGAAAGCTCGAGCGACGAGGACTCGCAGGATGACTCGGGGTCCTACTATTCCGATACCCTCGACGAGATCGCCGAAACCATGGGCTACGACGACTTTGACGACATGCTCTCGGGGCCCCGCATCGGCGGTCCGCGCGAGGAGGAGCGCCAGATCAACGTACCCGTGGCGGTGTACTACCTCGCATCGGATTCCAGTCTCAAGATCGTCTCGCGCTTCGCAACCGCATCAATCGACTCTGACGTGCTGCAAAGCGCTTACGAGCGCCTTGCGAGCGCCGAGGACGGTTCGGGAACGTTGGGCGATTTGGGCCTTCACTACCAGAAGAAGACGACGGAAAAC
>CAMPAJ010000355.1 GCA_946631805.1 uncultured Eggerthellaceae bacterium | reverse complement strand
GAGGAGGACGGCTACACGGTGCGATTCGGGCCTGTGGATTTCTGGAACTAACGGTTCGGAACTAATGGTTCGGAACTAACGGTTCGGAATTAAGGGTTTACATCGTTATAAAAGAAACGGCGAACCTGCAGGTGGAGGGGGGATGCAGGTTCGCCTTGCTTCAGACCTCTTTCA
Source organism: uncultured Eggerthellaceae bacterium (assembly GCA_946631805.1). The sequence goes on along the minus strand of CAMPAJ010000355.1, from coordinate 2,392 downwards.
ATATAGGACATAATCTAATATCGAGCAATTAGTGGTCTAATGAGTTCACGATATATTCACATATTAGACTATGTCGAATAAAAGATGAACTGGGGGGCAAGCTAATGTACTTCGGAGGTCTTCTTGTTGCAAAGCTAGACCACCGCTCGCCTGGCGCTATAGCCTCCAGACGAACAATCCCCGCGGCTTGGTTGTTTACCAGGCTGCGGGGATGTGCTCCGATGCCGACCAGGCTGCTGGTCGCACCGGCTTGCCGCTTTGAAAAGGCGCGCTGTTAGTCGACGTAGATTTCCTTCTCGACCACGAGCTCGTTCTTTATCTTGCCTACGAGGTTCTGCAGCGCGTCGATGCAGCGCGGGCGTATGTCGGCGCCGATCATCACGTACATGATGGATTCTCCGACGTTGAGCACGCCTTCGTTGAGCCATACCTTGACGAAATACACGCCATCCCAGGTCAAAGCTTCGGCAATGGCGGCTTCGACACCGGCGGCGTCATAGCTGAAATCGACCTGCGCTACGGGCGGCTTCTCTTCGCCCTGACGCACCTGCGCCTTGGCCGTGGCGCGCACGATGCCGTTGTGCGCTAGGAACATGCCGCATTTGTCGGCGTTTTCGCTGGCTTTGCCTTCCGCCAGCCATTCGTCCATCGACGGTTCGGGTTTGCCCATGAGGGTGACCTTCTTTCTACTCGCTTTTCGCATCGCCACGATTATACGCAATTACGAATGCAGTAAGCCAAGCAAGTAGTCGCAAACAGAATGTGTATTTTGGGTCAGACCCCAAATACACATCGCAAACGGAATGTGTATTTGGGGTCTGACCCAAAATACACATCCGCCCAACCAAGTTGAACGTATCCCGTCTTGTCTCGAATGAACAGCCCCGAAAGCGGCGGGCGGCAAGCCGAGGGAAGGCCTCGCGCTCGGGCCCCAGGGCGGCAAGCCGAGGGAAGGCCTCGCGCTCGGGTCCCAAGGTGGGACGCGGTTGGGGCGGGACGCGGTTGGTTCCTCCCATCTTCCCATGGCCGTTTCTCGAAGATTATTCCATTGGAAACACGGGTGCGCGGGGCGCTTGGTAGTATGTTCGCGAAAAACGAAAGCATGTCGGCGGGATCCAACGGCTGCGAATGGCGAGCCGGCGCTGCGAGCCTTTGCCCTCGCTGCAACCTGGCCGCCCCCTCACGAGAAAGCGAGCGAGCATGTCCCTTCCAAAATCCGATCTAACCAAGCAAGCCGACGGCCGCACGACCATGGAGCTCGGCGCCGTGCTGCCGAAGACGGCGGAGGTGCGCGACGGGCACCTTTTCATAGGCGGTGTCGACATGGTCGAGCTCGCGCGCGAGCAGGGCACGGCTCTGTACGTGTTCGACGAGGCGGACCTGCGCGACCGCATGGAGCAGTACCGCGAGGCGTTCCACGAGTGCTACCCCAACTCCGAAGCGCTGTATGCGAGCAAGGCGTTCCTCAACAAGGAAGTGCTGCGCATCGCAAACGAGGAGGGCATGTACCTGGACGTTTCGGGCGGCGGTGAGCTGGCATGCGCCCAAGCGGTGGGCTTCCCGATGGAGCACGTGTTCATGCATGGCAACTACAAGACCGAGCGCGAGCTGCGCGAGGCCATCTCGGCTGGGGTGGGGCGCATCGTGCTCGATACGCGCCTCGAGCTCGCGCGCGTATCGCGCATAGCGGGCGAGCTGGGCGTCACGCAGAAGGTGCTCATGCGCATAACCCCGGGCGTCGAGGCCGATACGCACGAGTACATCAAGACCGGTTGCGAGGATAGCAAGTTCGGCTTCACGATGCTCGACGATTTCGCGTTCAAGTGCGTGGAAGACGTCATGGCCGCACCGAACGTCGATTTGGTCGGATTCCACTGCCACATTGGCTCGCAGATATTCGCTCTGCACTCGTTTGCCGAGGCCGTGCAGGTCATGGCGAAATTCGTTGCGCGCGTGCGCGACGAGTACGGCCTGATCATCGAGGATTTGGATATGGGCGGCGGCTTGGGAATCGCCTACACCGCCGAGGATTCGCCTTCGACGATTCGCGCTTTTGCCGAGTGCACGGCCCAGGCCGTCACCGAGGCGTGCGTCGAGCATGCGCTGCCGTTGCCGCGCCTTCTGGTGGAGCCCGGCCGCAGCCTTGTGGCCAATGCCGGCGTGACGCTCTACACGGTCGGCGTCATGAAGACGCTTCCCAACATCCGCAAGTACGTGGCCGTAGATGGCGGCATGTCCGACAACATCCGAACGGCGCTGTACCATGCCGAGTACGAGGCGACGATTGCCAACAAGGCGGACCAGCCGCGCAACGAGATAGTGACCCTGTGCGGCAAGCACTGCGAAAGCGGCGACGCGGTCGTGCTCGACGGCTCGCTTCAGCATGCTGACC
>CAMPAJ010000354.1 GCA_946631805.1 uncultured Eggerthellaceae bacterium | reverse complement strand
GGAATGTGTAAAAAGGGTCTGACCCTTTTTACACATTGAAGAGAAAAGGCCGCCCGAGGGTGGGCGGCCTTTGTTGTGCGGTGGTGCGGGTTGGCGGTTACATGCTCGAGAAGCGTTCGGGAGATATCGAGATGTCCTCGGCTTCTGCTGCGCCGGGGGCTTCTTCGAGTTTTTCTTCCACGACGCCGGGGTTCATGGCGCGCTTCGCTTCTTTGACGGCGCGTTTCTTCGCCTTTTTGGCCTGGGCGTTTCCGTTGCCGGCGAGGCGTTCCTCGAGTCGGCCCACGAGGTTGGCCAGCGGGATGGTCAGCACGAGGTAGAACAGGGCGGCCACGATGTAGGGCGTGATGGAGCCCGTGGACGCGACGATGGTTTTGGCGTACATGACGATTTCCATAACACCGACGGCGGCCAGTAGCGACGTGTCTTTGTACAGCAGAATGAACTCGCTGGTCATGGTGGGAAGCACGCGGCGCACGGTTTGCGGGATGATGACGAACGCCATGGTCTGCGCGCCGGTCATGCCCAGCGAGCGCGCGGCTTCGAACTGGCCCTTGTTAATCGACTGGATGCCCGCGCGGAAAATCTCGCACTGATACGCCGACGAGTTGAGCGCAAGCACGATGACGCCCAGGATGAACGGCGGAATCTGGATGCCTGCGAGCGGCAGGCCAAAGAACGCGATGTAGATCTGCAGGAACACCGGGGTGCCGCGCACGACGTTGACGTAGAGCGAGCCGATGCCGCGCAGGATGGCTATCTTGGACATGCGCATGAACGAGAACACGAGGCCGATGGGGATGGCCAACGGGAACGCGATGAGCACGATGGCGAGCGCCATGAAGAAGCCGTGCAGCACGACCGGCAGGCTCGATACGAGGATGGGCGGGTTGAAGAACAAGCGCAGGAACTTGTTGGAGTTCCATGCCTGGACCCAGGGCTGGTCCTCGAGGTACTTGGCCAGCTGTTCGGAGGGCGACGTGACCGTCACGGGAATCGTCGGGATGCCCTCGATTTCGCGCGTCGTGCCGTCGGCGAGCTCGTACGTGCCCGTCACCTGCATGTCGCCGCCGGCGACGGGGAACTTCACGCCGTACACCTCGACGCGGAAATAGCCGCCCGGTTCAGCCGGCTCGGCAAATGTGCATGTGACGGCCTGACCATCGGCGACAAACTCGTTTTGGATGTTCACGCGGGTCATCAGGTCGTCGCCCGTAAGCATTGTCAGGCGGGCATCGTCGATCGAGAACTCGGTGTTTTCGGGAAGCACGAGCGTTATCGCCTTGATGGCCTCGTCTTCGGCCGCCTGGCCTTCCCAGGTGATGCGCGTTTCGACGCCGCCGAGCACGCTGCTGCCCGTGTCGGCGTTGGGCCGTGCCGTGCACTTGGCCGTGTCGAGCGCGTATGCCATTTGCGAGAAGTTGGCCGTCAATAGCAGGGCGAGCAGCAAGATCGACAGCATCGTGTCGAGCAGGCGCCACCCGCGGGTGTTTGTGAAACTCATACCTCGTCCCATCTAGAATCGTTCAGCGAAGCTTCCATTATATAGAAACCCGAGGCTTACGAACACCACACAAAGCAAAAGACCCCGTTCGTCGAACGGGGTCTTGGCTCGCTGTGACTCTATGCAGCGCGCTTTTGCGCAATACGCTTACATGTACTGCTCGACGAGCTGGTCGATCGTGCCGTCGCCCTGCAGCTTGGCGAGTGCGGCGTTCACGGCCTCGGTCAGGGCCTTGTTGTCCTGGCTGATGACGATGGCGTACTCTTCGCCCGTGGCGATGGACTTGACGACCTCGGCATCCTTGTAGGCGTCGGCGAGCATGTTGTCGACGACGGCCTTGTTTGTGCACACGGCGTCAGCCTGGCCAGACTGCATGGCTGCGAAGGCGTCGGTGGAGTTGCCGTAGGGCTGGGCGGTTGCGTCGGGGTAGTTCTCCTGGACGTAAGCCTCGCCGGTCGTGCCGCTCTGGACGGCAATCTTGATGTCCTTGGAGTTCAGGGCCTCATCGGCGTTGTCGGAGGTGATGTCGCCACCCTTCATGACCGCGATGGCCTGGTCGTCGATGTAGTACGGAGACGAGAAGTCAATCTCCTTGGCGCGCTCGGGGTCGACCGAGAAGCCCGAGATGCCCATGTCGGCCTGGCCGCCAGCGGCGATGGCCGGAATGATGGCGTCGAACTGCAGCGTCTTGAACTCGGGCTCGAGGCCGAGCTCGGCGGCAACTGCCTTGGCGATCTCGATGTCGAGGCCGACGTACTCGCCGTCAACGAGGTTCTCGAACGGCGGGTAGTCCGGAGACGTGGCGATGGTCAGCTTGCCGTCGGTCACGAGCGTCATGTCGCCAGCTGCCGCGCTTGCGGACGCCTCGCCGGATGCCGCTGCGCTCGATGCGGCGGCCTCGCTGCTACCGCTTGCCGCAGCGCTAGCCGAGCTTGCAGCCGAGCCGCCCGAAGAGCAGCCTACGAGGGCCAGCGCTGCGACCATGACGGCCAGCGCGGCCAAGACGAAAAACTTCTTTGCTTTCATAAGTCCTCTCATCCTTCCCTCTGGGATAATCGCGCA
>CAMPAJ010000353.1 GCA_946631805.1 uncultured Eggerthellaceae bacterium | reverse complement strand
GCTCAACGCGATTACGCATGACGACATTGCCGTGCACGAGGTATGGCAGGCAAGCGACGGGTTTTCGGCGCGGTTCGATGCAAAGGCGCGCGAGTACCGCTACTTCCTATCGGTCGGGGCCGTTCCTCCTGTGCTCATGCGCGATTTCTGCTGGCATGTCCCCGGCTCTGCAGCCGGGCTCGACGTCGAGGCGATGCAGCGGGCATCCCGCTGCCTCATCGGCGAGCAGGACTTCAAGAGTTTCTGCCGCGCAGCTTCTGCGGTCGACAAGCCCACGTGCCGCAATCTTATGGAAGTGTCGTTCTCGACCGAAAGCGTGATGGGCGAAGAGATGCTCGTCATCCGTGTGGTCGGCAGCTCGTTTCTGCATTCGATGGTGCGCACCATCGTCGGCACGCTGGTTGATGTCGGGCGCGGCAGGCGATCCGAATCATGGGTTGCGGAAGCGCTCGCGGCGCGCGACCGATCCGCAGCCGGGGAATGCGCGCCTGCTCAAGGCCTCGTATTCTGGAGCGTGGACTATGAATAACGAGCAGACGCCTGCACAGGATGCCCGGCAAAACGGCGCCGATACGCACGATTCTGGCAAAGCAGCCGTTCCAGCCTGGTTCACGCTCGTGCGCGAAAGCAAAGACGGCCGCCTATGCCTGTTCGAAGACGCCGACGGACACTACACCGTCGTACGTTCGGCGCGTTTGGCCTAGCGAAACACCGGCGCCCCGAACAGATCCTGAATCTCGCTGCGCAATATGACGTTGTGCGAATCGACCGTAACGGGCAACTCGGCGCGGAACTTGCGCCCGTCGGATTGCAACACCAGGATGGCCACATAGTCGCGTCCGGGATACGACTGCAATATACGATTGAGGCGCTGCACGCGCTCTTGGTTGAAGTCGCTCGACGGCACCTTCAATTCGAGCTGCTGGGGCTTGAGCGCGTCTTCCGAAAGCTCAATGGCCTCGGCCTCGTAGGCGATGATCTGGTTGCCGCGGTCGCCGTGCTCGAACTTACCCTTCAATTTTACGATGGCGTCCTCCACGATGATATCGGCCATGTCGGCATACTTGAACGTGATGCACTCGATGGAACCCGACGTATCCTCGAGCGTGAACGTCGCCATGCGATTGCCCGTCTTCGTAAGCTTGGTCACGACGTTGCTGACCATGCCCACGAATGTGGCGGACTTGATCTCGGACGTGCGCTCGAGCAAATCGCCGATCTGGAACTTCGTCATCTTGGCGATCATGCCCTCGTACGGCGTGAGCGGATGCTCCGAGACGTAGATCTTCATGATCTCTTTCTCGAAGGCAAGCTTTTGGCGTTTGGGCCATTCCACGCCATCGGGCGGAGGCACTTCTTCCGAAAACCCGCTGTCGGCGTCGTCGGCGAACAGATCGAACATGCTCACCTGTCCGGCATCGCGGTCGCGCTGGCGCTTGGACGCACTATCCAGAAGCGGAGTCTCTTCGATGAAGTACATCAATTGGCGGCGCGTATAACCCGTCGAGTCAAAAGCGCCGCCCTTGATGAGGGCTTCAAGCGCCTTGCGGTTGTAGCACTTTGCATCGACGCGGTTGACGAAGTCGTGCAGCGAAGTGAAGCGTCCGTTGCGCTCGCGTTCCGCGATGATTTCGTCGGCAACCGCCTTGCCGATGCCGCGCACACCCACCAAGCCGAAGCGAATGCCCTCGGCCACGGGCGTGAACTCCGCATTGGAGGAGTTGATGTCGGGCGGCAGGACCGGGATACCCGAATGGTTGCAGCTCGAAATGTAGCGAATCAGACGGTCGGTATTGCCCATGTACGACGACAGCACGGCGGCCATGAACTCGTACGGATAATGCGCCTTGAGGTATGCCGTGCGCATAACCAGGATGGCGTAGGCCGCCGAGTGCGATTTGTTAAACGCGTACTTAGCGAATTTCTCGGCGTCTTCCCAAATCTTCTTGGCAATCTCGAGCGAGAAGCCGTTGTCGACCGCGCCCTGGTTCCAGTCCTCTTGCAGCTGGCGCATGACGTCGAGTTTCTTCTTGCCCATTGCCTTGCGCAGCTTGTCGGCCTTGCCGGCGGAAAAGCCGCTCATCGCCATCGAGACCTGCATGATCTGCTCTTGGTAGACCATCGTGCCGTACGTTTCTTCCAGGATGGAGCGCAGGCGGTCGTCGTAGTAATGTACCGGCTTGCGGCCCGAGGCAACGTCGACGTAGTCGTCGACCATGCCGGACTCCAGCGGGCCCGGGCGATTGAGGGCGATGGACGCCACGATGTGGCTGAAGTTGGTGGGCGGCATGCGGCTGAACAAGCTCACGTACAAGGCGCCTTCGACCTGGAACAGGCCATCCATGTTCAACGTTGCGGTGCTCTGCGTATCCAAGTCGGTCTCGCACAGGCGCAGCTTGCCCTGCATGAGCCTGAACGCTAGCGGATCGTCAGTGGGAATATCCTCGGGTTTGAGCTCGACCCCATGGGTAGCGCCCACGTTGCGGCACGCCATGGACAACACGTCCAGCGTACGCAAGCCCAGGAAGTCCATTTTCAAAAGTCCCAGGTCGGGCGTGTAATGCCC
>CAMPAJ010000352.1 GCA_946631805.1 uncultured Eggerthellaceae bacterium | reverse complement strand
ATTTCGATAAAGCCCGCGTGGCCGAGGCGACCGAGCAGGTGCGCGAGGCGTTCCCCGCCATTGGCGAGCGCAAGATCGTGCTCTACGCCCCGACGTTCCGCGGTCCTGTCAAGCTGGCGAAAAGCCCCGATGCACTCGACATCGCCGCTCTCAAGCGCGCGTTCGGCGACGAGTTCGCGCTCGTGGTCAAGCACCATCCGTTCGTCAAGCAGCCGCCTGCCATCCCGGCTGATTGTCGGGATTTCGCGTTCGATGCAAGCGCTGACCTGCCGATTTTCGACTTATTGTGCGCAGCCGACGTGCTCGTGACCGATTACTCGTCTGTCATCTTCGAGTACGCGCTGCTCGACCGCCCTATGGTACTCTTCGCGCCCGACCTGCGCGATTACCTGAGCGAACGCGGCTTCTACTACGATTATGCGGAAATGGCCCCCGGTCCCGTGTGCCACACGAACGAGGATTTGCTCGAGGCACTCGTTGACGTATGCCGTGCGGGTGCCAAATCTGTTGTGCATCAAGCAGATAGTGACAAAATGGTCGACAAATCGGTGCCTTCAGTTGCTGGCGACGTGATCAGCACCGCTGCGCGAGAATCTGGCGAAAAGCCTATGCCTGCCGATTCCACCTCTGCCTCCGCTCCAAAGGCCGCAACCCTGCAATCCTTCAGGCAACAGTTCATGTCCGCCTGCGACGGTCATGCCACCGAGCGCATCTGCGAGCAAGTTTTCACAGAGCCGCTGCTGCAAGCGCACGTCAAACCACCTATCTTGGACGTCATGCGCGAGCTACGCCCGCAGGGCATCGACGTGAGCATCGTCATGTCGACCTTCAACGCGCAAGGCACGCTCCAGCGCGCGCTCGATTCCATCAGCGCGCAAACCTACGACCTGGCGCGCGTGGAAGTCATCATCGTGGATGACTGCTCGACCGACGCCACGCAGCAGATCGCCCGCGACTTCCAGCGCACGTGCCCGGCGCGCGTCGAGCTGCTCTCGACCGACGAGCCCACCGGCTCTCCGTCGGCGCCGCGCAACATCGGCCTAGCACGTGTGCAAGGCGAATACGTGTTCATCATGGATTCCGACGACTGGCTGGGCGAACAGGCCATCGAGCGCATGGTACGCCACGCCCACGACTGGCAAAGCGACGTGCTGGCCGTCAAGATCAAGGGCGAGCTCGGCCGCACAGCGCCCAAATCCATGTTCCTCGCGAACGACCCCGACGTGGATGTGTACCGCTCCAAGGTCATGTGGACGTTCGGTTCGTACAAGCTTTTCCGCCGCGAACTTGCGCAGCAACTCGAGTTCCCCAGTGTCATGCCCGAGGACATCAGCTACGTCCTGCGCGCCTACGTCTTGGCCGGGCGCGTTTCGGTCGCCGCCGATTACGACTACTACCATTTGGCTTTCGACACGAGCGAAAACGCCAACATCTCGCTGCGGACCTGGGACGATGTTGACCTCAACCTGCGTGCCTACGAGGATATCTTCGGCTTCATCGCGCAATCCCGCGCCGACGGCACCATTCCGCGCGACGCCGACCTGACCACGCTCATGCGCCGCCTGTTCACCCGCGACGTGTGCAACACGCTGACCACCATCGGCCGCGACGCCGACCATGCTCGCGCAAACCGCCAGCTCGCCGAGCTCATTCGCATCGTCGGCCCCTTCTACGATGCCAAACAGCTCGAAACCCTCACCGCCGACAAGCGCGCCCTCCTAGAATGTGCATTCTCATCCCTGGGGTGAGAATGTGAAACGGGGTCGTAGCTATTTTCACATTGCTAATGCGCAAACGACTACGACCCCTTTTCGCATCCCTATTGTCCGCACCCCTTTGCGCATTAAAGGGGACAGTCCCCTTTAATGCGCATACGAGAAACCGGTCAATGGAAATAGCGGAAAACCTATAACGCTCCTGATAGGCTTGCGCGTATACATCCTTGTATCTAAGGCGGGCGGTGCGTAGGGCAGAAAGCCCAAAACTTTCGAGCGCATCAAGGCCCTGCATTGAGCCGTAACAATATGTACGGTATAATACCGTACATATGGAACAAGTATGGAAGGAGCATTCACGATGCCGACGGCGACTTTAGACAAGCCGGCGAAGACGAGCCGTATGGACTTGCGCATGGAAGACGAGCGCAAAGCGGCTTACGAGGAGGCAGCGCGGCTCAAAGGGCAATCCCTTTCGCAGTGGTCCCTCTCGAACCTCGATGCAGCCGCTGCTCGTGACATCGAGGAAGCACGCACCGTGCGACTACCGTCCGAGCAGTTCGACCTCTTCTGCGAAATGCTCGAACGGCCGGTTCCTGCAGCGTTTCGCGAGTTGTTGGAATGGGAGCCGCAATGGGCGTAGGGCTGTTCACGCGGCCAGTGCAACTCGAGCCAGGCATGTGCCTCGAGGGGTTTTCAAGCGGCCAGCAGTTCGTTGATGGCTGGCTTGCCTCGCGTGCGCGAAAAGCGAAGGCACGGGGCAGTGCTGTAGTGTATGTGTCGTACCGCAAGGGAGCGCAGCCTACAAAAGAGCCACCTGCGGGGTTCTATACGCTTTCGAGCGGCGCAATCGAAC
>CAMPAJ010000351.1 GCA_946631805.1 uncultured Eggerthellaceae bacterium | reverse complement strand
CATGGTCGACCCCATCGGCAAACGGACCAGCGCACACATCCTCTACCTTGCCGCATACGACGCATGATACATGAGAATGCGGATCGGTTCGATGGTCGAATCGCTCGGCGCCTGGACCGGCGATAACGCGAGTCGCATCGCCCGCCTCGACCATCTTGTTGAGCGTTCGATACACCGTCGCCTTGCCGATGGACGGACGCACACGGGTTACCGCACGGTATACCTCATCTGCGGTGGGATGGTCGCTAAGCCGCTCGAGCTGCTCGGCGATGATCCTCTGCTGAATCGTATTGCGCGACGCCATGTGCACTCCCTCTCAACCACAGGTATGTTATACCCTTATTGAGAAAAAATATCAATAAGAAAAACTACTTGTTTTCTCGCGGCAGTCCTTTATGCAGATGCCAAGTGCAACGGGAAAGGGCGTAACAGTCTTTATTAGCGCCGTCCATCAAGTATGTCGTAAATCAGCTCCATGTCCAAGCTCGCACGTACAGCGTCGGCCAGCTTGTCGTACTGGGTCTCCTTGTACGCTTTCATATCGACCGCCTGGATGGCGGAATCGTCCAGCCCCTTGGCCGCGAGCAGCGACGACACGACCGCCTGACCGCATGCCTGTGAGTCGAAAATGCCATGGATGTAGCTGCCGTATACGTTACCGACCTGCACGACGGGTTCTTCCAGGATGTGCTCCTCGGGAATGGAAGTCTCGTCCTGGCCCGCATCGGCAACGTCGACGAACTCGGTGCGGCCCATATGAATCTCGTAGCCTTCGACCTGCACGCCCGAAAGCGCGGCAAGCGGCCCTTCGACCTGACCAATCGTCTTTACGACACGCACTTGATGCTTCTCGGGGCTGAACACCGTGCGCGTGGGCAAAAGACCCATGCCGCGCATGTCGCCACCGCCCTCGGCTCCATACGGGTCCGAAACCTCCTGGCCAAGCATCTGGAACCCTCCGCAGATGCCGAACACGACCGTGCCCGCAGCCGCCCGCTTGAGGATGGCCGCCTCGAGCCCGCATTCGCGCAGCCACTTGAGGTCGGCGAGTGTGCTTTTGGTACCCGGTAGTACTATCATATCGGGTTCTCCCAGTTCATGGGCGCGCGATACGTAACGCACGTTAACGCCGGCCATGGCCGATAGAGCTATGAAGTCCGTGAAGTTCGAGACCTTGGGAAGCCGTACGACGGCAATGTCCACAAGCGAGGGAACTGCCTCGGCGGTGAAGCGATCGCTTAAGCTGTCCTCGTCGTCGATGTCCAAGATGGTGTAGGGCACGACACCTGCCACGGGCACGCCCGTGCGCTCGCGCAGAATGTCGAGGCCCGGATCGAGTATCGTGGCGTCACCGCGGAACTTGTTGACGATTGTAGCTTTTACCAGCGCGCGCTCGTCATCCTCGAGCAGCATGATGGTACCTATGAGCTGCGCGAACACACCTCCACGATCGATATCGCCCGCCAACAGGACCGGTGCGTTCACAAGCTTGGCCATGCCCATGTTGACGATGTCGTCATCTTTGAGATTAATCTCGGCCGGGCTTCCCGCGCCCTCGATGACGATGATGTCGAATCGCTCGGCCAGATCGTTGTATGCTTCCATAATCTGCGGAACGAGCTGCTTCTTGAACGCGAAGTACTCGCGCGCTGTCATGTTGCCGAGCACTTGACCGTTGACGATAACCTGCGAGCCCACGTCGTTCGTGGGTTTGAGCAGGATGGGGTTCATGGCCGCCTCGGGCTGAATACCCGCCGCCTCGGCCTGCACGACCTGCGCACGGCCCATCTCGTCGCCATTGGCCGTGATAGAGGAATTGAGCGCCATGTTCTGCGACTTGAACGGAGCCACCTTGTAGCCGTCCTGGGCGAAGATGCGGCACAGCGCCGCCACGAGCAGGCTCTTGCCAACACCCGACATCGTTCCTTGCACCATGATGGGTTTTGCAGTCATGACGATTCCTCTTCTCCTCGTTTGCCGCCCGGCGGCGAAACCGTTTCTCGTTATTGTATCCGCTCGCCATCGCGACTCAACGTCGCTGGCGATGTTTTTGCGTTCTGTCCATTGGCAATGTGAAAATGGCTACGACCCCATTTCACTTTCTTGCATCCAAGCCGCGCAGGCGCGCACGAAGCGCGCAGCCGATTCGGGGCGCGCGTGCAGGCACAGGTGGGGGTAGCCCGCATACAGGCTCGGCGTTGCGTGCGCGCATTCCCAGCCGCGCGTGCTCTGGGGCTTTTGCGCGTGAAACGCCTCCCCTGCCGCATCGCTATCCCAATAGTGAAACTCGTGCGCCGGCAAACTTTCCCCCTGCTGGCAGAGCAGGTTATCGGATACGGCCGTGATGTCGATGTAGCCGAACCGCCCAAGCTTGGGCGTACGATACGAACGACCCGGAATGACACCGCACATTGGCCAGAACGTCCCCTGGTCATCTTCGAGCTGCTCGTGTAGGAACATGAAGCCGCCGCATTCCGCGATGGTGGGCATGCCACCCTGGATGGCTTCGCGAATCTGGGCAAGCAGCTCGGTATTGCCCGAAAGCTCCGCGCAGTGCAGCTCGGGATAGCCCCCGCCCAG
>CAMPAJ010000350.1 GCA_946631805.1 uncultured Eggerthellaceae bacterium | reverse complement strand
CGATGTTCAGCAGGCCCATGATGACCCAGATGAAGAACGGCCCCCAGAACGCGTACATGCCGTTGCACGCCATGCCGAGCGCTGCGCCGCACATCGAGTTGCCCTTGTACCAGAACGAGTACGCCGGCATGGCGAAGAAGCCCGAGATGACGAACACGACGACAGCCGGGTTCGCAACGGCCGCCGACGCGAGCACGGGCACCATGCCCAGCTCGCCGCCGATGGCCGCAAGCAACGGGAACATGATGAGCAGCTCGAGAACTCCTGCCGTTACCTGGCGGATGGCGATGCCGATGCGGTAGTCGATGAGAATCGTGCCGAACCCGGCCACGCACCCCTCGAAGCCCCATCCGAACGCGGCGAGGAACGCGAACAGGCACCCAAACAGGGCGTCGGGGTCCATGGAGGCGAAGCTCGTGCCCCCGATGATAGCCGCCGCGCACAAGCACACGAGGATACCGACTATCTTGTGGCCGTTCAGCTCCTGCTTGAAGAACACGCGCCCGAGCACGGCACCGATAGCGCAGTTCAAAGCCGCGATGGGCACGATGACACCGGGATTGCCGGCCGCCGTTGCCGCATTGAGCCCGATGATGTAGGCGATGGTCGCCAAGGGGCCGCCGATGGCGGCGCAGGCGACCATGATGAGGCCGGGCTTGGTCTTCAGCGTCTTCCAGAAGTCGCCGAGCTGGCGGTTCTTCGCGCACACGATAAGCGAGAACACGCCGCTGAAGAAGTCGTTCAGGCCGGCAGCCAGCGCCGCGAGCACGAACGTGATCGTGAACGCGCTCAGGGCCGGTTGGCCCGCACCCCAGCTTCCACCCGCGAACCACGCGCCCCATTCGCCCTGCGTCTCGGCCAGGGTGAGGAAGCCCGTGTACAATCCATAGCAGATGCCCGATGCCACCGCGAACGCGATCCCTCGGGTGAAATAGCGGCGGCGACGTTCCTCGCGTAACTCGGATGCAGGCTTGCCCATGGTTTGCCCTTCCTATTCAGCCGCCTCGCCGTACAGCGAGAGCGCACGCGGCAGGTACTCCTTCGCATACTTGTAATACGTGTACAGCCATTCGCCCACGTAGTCGCCTTCCGATTCCTTCTGCAGCGACCACACGTACCAGCACCAGCCCGCCAAGCCCACGTAGGCGAAGTTATGGCGGCGCTCCTCGGGCGTGGGCGTGCGCCCGAAGTAGTGCGTGAGGGCACGGTCGGCCTCTTCGTGGTCGAGCATGCAAGTGACCACGAACGTGCCGTAATCGCTCGCGTAATCCGACATGCCGGCGTATTCCCAGTCGATGAGAGACAGCGTGCCCTGTTCGTCGTAGAGCAGGTTCAGGTTGAAGAAGTCGTTATGCGTGATGCACCGGGGCGCACCGTCGGCATCGGCGAGCTCCTTCACGCGCGTGGCCTGCGCGCGCATGTCGGTGTAACCCGTCACGTCGATGGGCCCCTTCGCGCGCAGCAGCTCCTCGTACTTCAGCGCCTCGTCGTAATAATCGAAATGCCGGTCGAGCGTCGACTTCTGGCTGTGCAGCGTGCGCGCCCCGGACATGGCCTCGGCGAGCTGCGCGTCGTCGTGCGGGTCGAGCTCGCGGGCGTTGGTGATGAACCGCGAAATCTTCCAGCCCTGCTTGGGGTTCTCGAAGATGAACGTGCTGTCGATGCCCAAAGCGCTCGCAAGATTGAGCGCCTGCACTTCGGCCGAGCGGTCGATCATGTGCTCGGTGCCCACGCCGGGGTGACGGTACACGTACTCGCCGTCGTTCGTCGCGAAATGGCACGACAGGTTCGTGAGGCCCTGCTTCAGCGGGTACACGTTGTGGATCTCGGTCTTGTCGCAGCCGAGCACCGCGCATATGTTGTTGAAGATTTCCGAGTCGACGTTTTCCAGGAACAGCGGGTCGAAGTCCTTCAGGTCGTCGAGCGAGTCGAACTCGTGCACGGTGCCTTTCGGCATACGGCGAATCTCCATGTCGAGCTCGTCGAGGTGCTCGGCGTAGATTTGCTCCCACAGCTTGTCGGCCGTGGCGGGCAGGTCGTATTCGGCCTCGAGTATCTCGACGAAGCGCTTCGAGAACGCGCGGTCGAAATAGGCGTTGTCCGCCATGTACCAGCTATCGTGCCCGCCCACGGTGACGCCCGTGATGCGGTCGGTCTCGTCGAACGTTATGCAGTACTCGCCCGTGGGGCCCTCGCAGTACTCCGACGAGTAGCACGACTTCCACATGTAGCGTTCGTACGGGTTCAAGGTAGAGTACACGTCCGACACGCAGATGTAGGTGTTGCCGAGCGCTTCCTTCACGCGCATGAGCGTCGAATTGTTGTTGCGCGAAGCGAAGTCGGGGTTCACGACGATCTGCACGCCGTATTTCTCCTCGAGATAGAAGAAAAGCTCCTTCTTGTAGCCCACGACGACGATGATCTCGGTGATTCCCACCTCGTGCAGCTGCTCAATCGTGCGCTCGATGAGCAGCTCGCCGCGCACGTGCATGAGGCCCTTGGGCTTCTCGTACGAGATGGGCACGAAGCGCGACGACATGCCAGCGGCCATGATGATGGCGTTGTCGACTTTGTACGGCCGCAGCGC
>CAMPAJ010000349.1 GCA_946631805.1 uncultured Eggerthellaceae bacterium | reverse complement strand
CGCCCGGTTTCCTGGATATCTATATGAGCGCGCTCGGCAAGATAACGCACGGCGTCGGGGAATGTCATGTCCTCGGATTTCATGACGAAACCGAACACGTCGCCGCCTTCGCCGCAACCGAAGCAATGCCATAACTGTGTCGATGGGTCGACTTTGCACGAGGGGGTCTTCTCGTTGTGGAACGGGCAGCAACACCAGAAGTCGCGCCCGCGTTGCCGCATGACGGAACGTTCGCCCATGATGGCTACGAGATCGCTTGCCTCGCGAACTTTTTGAATATCCTCTTCGCTAATCGCCATGGACGCACGATGCTTTCCAAATACCGTCAGAACGTAAAGGGCTCTAGATACGTAGCAGGCGTGAAATCGTAAAGCCCGCTGTTAAAGCCTCGATGCTCACAGAGTATAGCGCATGTTTGAGCTAATTAAGCCTCGTGCGCACAGGTCGCAAACGCCTTGGTACAATGTCTGCGAGCCAGGATAGGAGACATACATGAACTGCAAGCGAGTGCCGTATCTTTCCCTCGATCCCGAAATCGAGCGCGCAATAGCCGAAGACCGCGCTCGAGGATGGAAGAATCCGCACGCCTTCAAGGACGAGGACGTGATCAGGCGCGAGGACAACCCACACGATAGGGCGACGATTACACGTCCTGCTTTTGCGCGTGATATCGAAAAGATCATCAACACGCCTGCCTACAACCGCTATGCCGACAAGACGCAGGTGTTCTCGTTCGTCGAGAACGACGATATTTGCAGGCGCGGCCTGCACGTGCAGCTCGTGAGCAGGATTTCTCGAGGCATCAGCGATTTGCTCGGGTTGAACACGCAGCTCGTCGAGGCCATCGCCCTCGGCCACGACTTGGGGCATACGCCGTTCGGCCATGCCGGCGAACGCTATTTGAGCCAATGCTACGAGGAGCGGACCGGGAGGAGCTTCAGGCACAACGTCCATTCGGTGCGCGTCATGGATCAGCTGTATCGGCGAAACATAAGCCTTCAAACGCTCGACGGGGCCATTTGCCACAACGGTGAATTCGCGCAGCAGGTGCTCCAGATGGGGGACATGCGCACGTTCGAGGATCTTGACGATGCCGTTGAGCGCTGCACGGAAGATGCGGGGGAGATAAAGCACCTCAGGCCATCCACGCTCGAAGGATGCGTCGTGCGGGTGTGCGATATGGTCGCCTACCTCGGCAAGGACCGCGACGATGCCATGCACGTTGGAATCATCGACTCGCTCGACGTGTTCGACACGAAGCTCATCGGGCGCGATAACTCCAGCATCATCCATAACATGACGGTCGACATCGTCAACAATAGCTACGGCAAGGACCATATAGCCATGAGCGAAGATGCGTTCAACGACATCGTTATGGCAAAAAAGCAGAACTATCAGCTGATTTACTACAAAGAAGGTACGGTTTCGGAATTCGAGAACATCGTCGAGGAAATGTTCGAGGAAATGTACGAGAAGCTTTTGAGCCAACTGCTCGAAGGCGACGAGTCGAGCCCTGTGTTCAAGCATCATGTAACCAACCTGTGCAAGAACTCGCGCACTATCGTGGCCCATGAATACCTGCAGGGCGAACCCAATCAGATTATCTGCGATTACGTCTCTTCGATGACCGACAGCTACTTCATGGCCCTGTACCACCACCTGTTCCCGCAGAGCACCAAGCGGCTCTTCAAACGCGAATACTGTTCGGATCTTTAAGGTCTTTGGCGAGTGGTCTTTTTATGCCTGCTGCAAAGGCGCCATCTGCGGCGGCTATACTTGAATGCGTCACTTTATTGATAACTTAAGAAGGATGGCGCATGTTAAAGATCATTACCTCGCCCGATCCGCTCCTGAACCAGGTCGCGGAGGAATGCGAGATTGGGGATAAGAGCCTTAAGAAGCTCGCCAAGCAGATGGAGCGCGTTATGTATGCCACCGATGGGGTAGGCATCGCCGCACCGCAAGTCGGAGTGCTCAAACGCCTCATCGTCGTCGACTGCGGACCCGAGGACGTGCGCGATCCGATGACGCTCGTTAACCCGGTTCTGCTTGATGCTTGGGGAGATCCCGAAACAGAAGAAGAAGGGTGCTTGTCATGCCCGGGCGTTCGCATTCCCATCGAACGCAAGCCGTGGGCGCGCGTGAAATACCACGACCTTAAAGGCGAGGAGTGGGTCATCGAAAGCGATGGCCTGCTCGGTCGTTGCCTTCAACATGAAATCGATCATCTGAACGGCATCACGCTCTTCGAGAGCGCAAGCCCGCGCGAGCGCATCAAGGCGCTCAAGGAATACGAGGAAGCGCGTCGCGCTGGAGCCAAGCCGGGCGATACGAGTTTTGATCCTAAGGTGCGCTAGCATGCGTATCGTATTCATGGGAACACCCAATCTCGCTGCAGGCGTTCTGCCGTCACTCGCAGACGCCCATGATGTCGTCGGGGTTATCACGCGCCCAGATGCCGTTCGCGGTCGCGGCAAGAAACTCGTGCCATCGCCCGTAAAGCAAAGGGCGCAAGAACTCAACTTGGATGTATACACCCCCGAGACGTTACGTACCGACGAGGCGCAACGGCTCATCGCCTCGCTCGAGC
>CAMPAJ010000348.1 GCA_946631805.1 uncultured Eggerthellaceae bacterium | reverse complement strand
GCAGTACTTGCCCGAACTGCGCAAGCGGTTCTATGAAACGCTCGACTTGGACGACGAGCATATCATCGTGCCCGAAAACGCCCACCTGTTCGTGGCGAGCGGCTGCGCAGCTGCCGGCGCCGAGGCGGAGGGGATCGTCCCCGAGCGTCTGAACGACGTCATCGAGCGGTTGCACAATCTGGGCGACATTCAGGGTTCCGAGGTCACGCGCCTCGACCCGTTGTTCGCCAACGACGAGGAGTACAACGAGTTCAAGCAGCGGCACGATGCCGAGAAGGTCGAGACTGCGCCGCTCGAGGACTACCGTGGCGTGGCGTTTTTGGGCATCGATGCGGGCTCGACGACTTTCAAGGCCGTTCTCATCAGCGAAGACGGGAAGATTCTGTGGTCCCATTACGTCTCGAACAAGGGTGACGTGCTCGGCTGCGCGCGCTCGGCGCTCGCCGAACTGTATGGGGCGCTTCCTACCGACCCCCAAACCGGCCAGCCGCTCGTGACCATCGGGCATTCGACGGTCACCGGCTACGGCGAGGGACTCTTGCTGCAGGCCCTGCAGGTCGATTCTGGCGAAATCGAGACCGTCGCGCATCTGCGCGGTGCGCGCGAGATGCTGCCCGACGTCGAGTTCATCCTGGATATCGGCGGGCAGGACATGAAATGCCTGCGTGTGAAGGACGGCGTCATCGACCACATCATGCTCAATGAGGCGTGCAGTTCCGGCTGCGGCTCGTTCATCGAGAGCTTTGCGAGCGGCCTTGGGCTCGACGTCTCGGAGTTCGCGGCGACGGCCATCCAGGCAGAGCATCCCGTCGATTTGGGAAGCCGTTGCACCGTGTTCATGAATAGTCGCGTGAAGCAGGCCCAGAAGGAAGGTGCGACCGTCGGCGACATCGCTGCGGGCCTGGCGCTTTCGGTCATCAAGAACGCGTTGTTCAAGGTCATCAAGATCCGCGATCCGCACGATGTGGGCGAGCACGTCATCGTGCAGGGCGGCACGTTCCTCAACGATGCCGTGCTGCGCTCGTTCGAGCAGCTCGCGGGCGTGCATGCGGTGAGACCGAATATTGCGGGGAACATGGGGGCCTACGGTGCCGCCCTCCTCGCGAGGGACCGCTACGGCGTCTCCCTCGGAGGGGGCTATGCTCAGAAGCTTGCTCTAGATAAGAATGAAATAGATGGTGACGAGCGGCGCAGCCTTCGCTCCGCCCCCTCCGAGGGAGACGCCGTAGCGGTCCCTCGCGAGGGTTGCGAGCCCTCCGGCTGCGAGGGGGAGAATGGTGACGCGCTTCGCGCTAGTGATGTGAATGAGAACTCCGCCGCTCCCGTAGCGGTCCCTCGCGAGGGTTGCGAGCCCTCCGGCTACGAAGAGGGGGAGGTTAAGAGGTCTTCGCTGCTTTCGTTGGAGGAGTTGGAGGCGCTTAATCCTACGCATCGGACGATTCGGTGCAAGGGGTGCGCGAATTCGTGCTTGCTGACCATAAACGACTTCGGCAAGGATGCGAACGGGAAGCATCGTCGGTTTATTACGGGCAACCGGTGCGAGAAGGGCGCGGGACTTGCGGGCGCGACGGCAACCGAGCACAACGTGCCCAACCTGTTCGACTACAAGTCTCATAGGCTGTTCGATTACGAGCCGCTCAGCGAAGAAGAGGCGACGCGCGGCGTCGTGGGCATTCCCCGTGCGCTCAACATGTACGAGAACTACCCGTTCTGGTTCACCTTCTTCACCAAGCTGGGTTTCCGCGTGATCATCAGCGATCCTTCTACCAAGAAGACCTACGAGGCGGGCATCGAGTCCATGCCGAGCGAGTCGGTGTGCTACCCGGCTAAGCTTAGCCATGGTCATGTTATGAATCTGCTCGAGAAGCATCCTGACTTCATCTGGATGCCGTGCGCCAAATGGGAACGTCAGGAAGACGAAGGCGCCGGCAACCATTACAACTGCCCGATCGTGGCGAGCTATTCCGAGGCGCTGCGCTTGAACATCGACGAGCTGCGCGAAACCGACGTGGCGTTCCTCAACCCCTGGCTTCCCTACGACCAGAAAGATCACCTAAAGAAGCGCCTGCACGTCGAGCTGTGCGAGAACTTCAAGGACGTCGTGGGACGCCATGCCAAGTTGCCGAGCCGTGCCGAGGTCGACGAGGCAGTGGAGCTTGCGTGGGCCGAGGACATGCGCTTTAAGGACGACATGCGCGCCAAGGGCGAGGAGACGCTTGCGTGGATGGAAGAAACCGGCACGCACGGCATCGTCTTGGCGGGCCGCCCCTACCATAACGACCCCGAGATCAACCATGCCATTCCCGAGCTGCTGACGAGTTTTGGCCTGGCGGTTCTCACCGAGGATTCCATTGCGCACCTGGGCACGCTCGAGCGTCCCATCCGCGTCGTGGACCAGTGGATGTACCACACGCGCCTGTACGCCGCCGCCAAAGTGGCGACGCAGCGCAAGGACCTGGACCTCATTCAGCTCAACTCGTTTGGGTGCGGTTTGGACGCGCTGACGACCGACCAGGTCCAGGAGATCCTGGAAGCCGCCGGCAAGGTGTACACGGTGCTCAAGATCGACGAGGTGTCCAACCTCGGAGCCGCGCGCATTCGCG
>CAMPAJ010000347.1 GCA_946631805.1 uncultured Eggerthellaceae bacterium | reverse complement strand
CGGGCGGCGGAGCTTCCATGGAGCTCGTCGAGGGCAAGGAACTGCCCGGCGTCGTCGCGCTCGAGGGCTAACGGGGCGACGGGACGTATTCTGCTCGGGCGGGCATGGCCTACGGTTCGTGTCCGCCCGAATTCTAAACGCTTGGAGCATAATCGCCTACAGGGACGCGGTGCCGTTTGCAATCATGGCGCCGTTTCGCATTTAACGATAAGGAGCTTTCATATGACCCGCAAGAAGATGATGGCTGGCAACTGGAAGATGAACAAGACCATCGGCGAAGCGGTGGCGCTTGCGCAGAACATCTCCAATCAGTACGATGACCGCTGGCCGGAAGCATGCGATGTCGTCGTCTGCCCGCCGTTCGTGGACCTCAAGCCGGCTAAGACCGTATTCGAATTCGACCGTGTGGAAATAGCGGTCGGTGCGCAGAACGTGCACTGGGAGGAATCGGGCGCTTACACTGGCGAGATCTCGGTTCCCATGCTCAAGGAAATCGGCTGCACGTGGTGCATCGTCGGCCATTCCGAGCGCCGTGGCTATTTCGGCGAGACGAACGAGGACGTCAACAAGAAGGTAAAGGCGCTCATCGCAGGCCAGATCAACCCCATTGTGTGCGTGGGCGAGTCGCTCGCCGTACGCGATGAGGGAACGACGCTCGATTTCGTGTGCGCGCAGGTTCGTGCCGCGTTCGCAGGCGTCGACGGCTCGCTTGCCAAGAACTGCGTCGTGGCATACGAGCCCATCTGGGCAATCGGGACCGGCCGCACGGCTACCCCCGAGCAGGCTCAGGAAGTATGCGCGGCGATTCGCTCGACGCTCGCCGAGATGTACGGTGCGGCCGTGGCCGAGGAGATGCGCGTGCTGTACGGCGGCTCCATGAACCCCGGTAATGTCAAGCTGCTCATCGCGCAGCCCGATATCGACGGTGGGCTCATCGGCGGCGCCGCGCTGAAGCACGAATCGTTCGTTCAGCTCATCGAGGCGTGCCTGTAGAAGGTTTCGCTACCCGAACAGGTTTACAAGAGTTGAACGCAATTCTTGTGTGGAAACTTGCGGAAATCCCACATGTTGTGCCTTGGTTTGGTATAGTTACGAACTTGTGAACTAATCCTACGGAAAATGGAGTGTAATAGTGAATCCGTTGCTTGTAATACTGCTTTTGCTGCTCTTCGTCTCGGGTGCAGGCCTTATCGTGTTCATCTTGCTGCATTCGGGCAAGGGGACGGGCATTTCCGACATGATCGCAAGTTCGATGTACGCCAACCAGGGCACGAGCATCGTCGAGAAGAACCTCGACCGCATCACCATCGTGCTGGGCATCGTGTTCTTCATCGTAATTGTGGCGCTTATGTTCGTTTATCCGCAGGGGACCATCCAGTATTAAAAAAGGTCTTCACAAGCGTGCAAAGTTCGGGTAGAATAACGGACGTTGCACGCGCAACAAACGTCGGAGTGGCGGAATTGGCAGACGCGCTAGCTTGAGGTGCTAGTGCCTATAACCAAGGGCATGCGGGTTCAAGTCCCGCCTCCGACACCAGAAATGCAAAGCCACCTTCGGGTGGCTTTTTCGTTGCCAACGGCCTTGCCGGTTGGCCTTTGAAGCACTCCTTTTGCGCGAATGCCGTTCGAGGGCTTAGATCATCCCGGTGGGGCAGCGTTCAATCACGGGCAAAGATCCGCAATGATTTGCGCTGCTTGTTCCTGTTGTTCAGATTGCGAGATTTCGGCTGTACCGTCGTTGTCCTGATCGCCGTAATTGCCGAATCCCGCATGGTTTCCGCCCGCGATTATTGTTTCCACGGTAGAGCCTGGAAGCTTTGCTTTGGCTTCTTGGTAAGCGCTCATGTTGAGCACGTGGTCGTTGCTTCCGTAAACCGTAGCCACGGGTCCGTCAAATGAGGAGAGATCTGCAGCGGGGTAGGAGGCGAGCAGCGCGATGGCGTCAAAGCTGTCTGGATGGCCTGCAACGTACTCACAGGCGGCCACACCGCCCATCGAGTGCCCGGCTGCTATCCAGTACGGAATCTCCGAAGACGCTTGCAGCGCGCCGTCTGCTGCGTTTACGTCGAGTAGTGCCAGATTGAATGGCGGTTTGATCAATATGGACGCTATCCCACGTTGTGCGCACGCCGTCATGAGGGGCGCATATGCCTCAGGTTGGACTTTTGCTCCAGGATAGAAGACCAGGCCGGCTTTTGGCTCGCTGGGGACAAAGGCAATGGACCCGTCGTCCAACGTTTCGACCTCGATTCCGCTATCCCGAGCTGCTTCGCTCGAAAAGCAGGCGAGGGCGGTGTCGTCTGCATGCGAATAGTCGTTTACATACCATTCGCATAGCGCGAGAAGCGCAAGAATGATGATCGCGAAAGCCACAAGGATTCGTCTTGAACGTGAAGTTTTGCGTTGCTGCAATGGAATCGACCAACTTACCAGACCGTGCGTTTAAACATATCGGACGCAATGCCGCATGCGCAGCGGAGCTTGCAATCCGCGGCTGCCATTGTGCCATATCTTCAGTGTGCATTTTGTGAACACTGAAATGATGAAAAGCGCACTCTATTTCTCGAATCGATTTGTGAAGACGGCGTTCACAAATCGAATAAGCA
>CAMPAJ010000346.1 GCA_946631805.1 uncultured Eggerthellaceae bacterium | reverse complement strand
ATGATGGCGCCGAGGACGTGGATGGCAACGTGCTCACCGAGGAAGAAGCGGCGGCAAGGAACTGCGCTCGCGGAGGCGCGCTGCTACACTGGGGCTGCCAAGGCGGCGATTGCCCGTTTTGGCGCGAGCGATATCGCGATGCCTGCGCGCAGTTGCGATGAGAAAGGATGAAGCAAGATGAAGAAACGGTTTGGTATTGCGACGCTGTTGGCCGTTGTGGCCATGATGGCTTTGTCTCTGGCATTGGCGGCATGTTCTGGCGGGTCGTTCGGCGTCGAGTCCGATGGGACGACCGTTCACGCCGAGGCGACGGGGTCTGCGGATGGTACCGCTACGGCGAATATCACCATTCCCGATGGGAGCGGTTTGTGCATCAATCATATCGTTGAGCACGGATCGTTCCACGTGAAGGCGACGGACGCTTCTGGCACGGTGGTGTTCGATGGCGATATAAACGACAACATTGCCGACCTCATTGATGTGAGCGGTGATATTGACCTGGTGCTTACCGCCAATGACGCACAGGGCACGATTGACATCATCGCCTACGACAAAGAAGCCCAGGCCCAGGCAGACGCCACGCTCGATGACGCATTGGAGCAGGCCGCGGGCAAGGATGCCGAAGAGCTGGGGCTGACCAAGTCGAGCGAGTCTGCCTAGCCGAGCAAGCCTGCGTAGCCGATGCAGTTGCGCGAGGCGCGTTACGACGCGCCTTTTTCGGCAAGACTGGCTGTGGTGAGCGTTTTAGCGTAAGGGGGCGAGGGCCTTGTGGCCTTCGCCTTTTTCATTAATTATGCCGACATTCTGGCGGAGTGATTCGTGTTATGTAGTGAAGGCGGAAAGGGGAGCTCCTTGGAAGCGATCAAGAAAACGAATCACCATGACGATAGTTCGGGGACGCGCGTCGTGCGCGGCTCGCCCGGTGGCAGCTTGCGTGATGCGCACGGAAATGGTGCGGCTGGCGGCGAATCGCGTAACGCGTACGGCGACGGCTCGGATGGCTCGGCTCGCAGAAGCACGCGTGCTGCCGTCGAGCTCGATATCGCGGGCGTGTTTTCGCGGCATGCGAAGACGGTTTACCGGCTGTGTTACTCGTATTTCGGCTCGCCTCACGATGCGGAAGACGCGACACAGGCCGTGTTCATGAAGCTCGTGGACAAGCCACGCGCATTCGAGGACGCCGAACACGAGAAGGCGTGGTTGCTCGTCGTGGCAGCCAACCATTGCAAAGACGTGCTCAAGAGCGCGCAGCGCACACGTGCCGCCGATATGCCAGACGACGTGGAGGACCGCAATGCGACGGTCGGGAAAAGCGACGTGCTCCAGGCGGTGCTCGGATTGCCGGCGCACCTGAAGGATTGCGTGTACCTGCATTATTACGAAGGCTACAAGACCGACGAGATCGCGCGTATGACGGATACGCCGCCTTCGACCGTGCGCAACCGCTTGCGCGACGCGCGGGTACTGCTCAAAGCCGAGCTGGGCTGCTCGTAAACGCGCGAGACTCGTGCTGCACGCGACAGGTGCAGCTCGTGCGTGCGATCGCACGTTTTTGCTCTACCGCGGACCGACGAAACGGAGAAATCCATGACTACAGATAATCTGAACGACGAGATGCAGGTCAAAGGCGCCCGGCAGGCGGGAAGTGCTGATGGGGCTGAAGCAACTGACGTCGTCGCAGCAGTAGGAAACGGTGAAGGTCTTGAAAACGTCGAGGGCGTTGCGGGCCCCGAAGGTTTCGATGCTGACGATGCCGTCTTGTCCGATTCCCTGTGCGGCGCGTTTGAAAGCATAGAGATGACCTCCGAACAGGAAGAGCGCGTGCTCGCCGCTTTGCTGCAGGCCCAAAGCGAGCGGAAGGGCGCTCCGTTGGGTGCAGAAGATGGACCGGTGCATGAGGCATCGCCGCAGACAGCGCAAACGCCCAAGCCCGCTGCCAACCGTTCGCGTTCGTTCAAGGCATGGAGAATCGCGCTTCCGCTCGCGGCATGCCTTGTTGTTGGAGCCGTAGCCGTAGGGGTCGGTGCTTTGGAAACGCCTACGGCCGACGTTGCATCCCAGACCGAGAGCGCCCAGGTGTCCGAAGAGCCTCAGGAGCAGGGCGCTGCGGCCACCGAGAGGGCCCAAGAGGCAGCCACCAAGGGCGCCGAAGCCGACTCTTCGCAATCGTACGCCGAACCAGGCGATGCCGAAGCTCTGGTACTCGACGAAGACATACCCGTCGAGGCGCTCGCGGCTGGTGGAGGAGCCGTAAACGGTGGCACGTACGCCCTCGACGGGGTTCCTGTTGAACAGGGCTCGTTTTACGACGACTTCAATACCGAAGAATACAATGCGCTGAAGGAGACGGGGTTCGTTTCGACGAAGGCCAATCCTCTGAGCACGGTGTCGGCCGACGTGGATACGGCGTCGTATTGCAATGTGCGCCGCATGATCAACAGCGGCTCCACCCTCCAGGATTTACCGGCGGGTGCAGTGCGCATCGAGGAGATGCTCAACTACTTTGATTACAACTATGCCGCGCCGAGCGGGTCGGACCTGTTCAGCGTGCAGGCACAAAGCGCCGTATGCCCATGGCACGCCGACACCCACCTGCTCGTGCTCGGATTGGCTGCC
>CAMPAJ010000345.1 GCA_946631805.1 uncultured Eggerthellaceae bacterium | reverse complement strand
GCGGTGCCCACGAGCGTGCCGATGGTGTCGAACATGTCGATCATGCAGAACGTGACGATGAGCGTGATGACCGTGAACCAGCCCATCTCGAGGAATCCCTCGAAGTTGAACTTGAACAAGGTGAGGTTGACCATGTCGCTGAACGGGGGAATCCACGACGCGGTGGCCAGGGTTTCGAACGGGTTGATGCCCAGGAACAGGTACTCGCCTGCCCAGTAGATGACCGAGGCAACGAGCATGCCCAGGATAACGGCCGCTTTGACGCCGCGGTGAGCCAACAGGATGATGACGAACAGGCCGATGAACATCGTGGACACCGTGAGCACCATGCCGGGGTAAGCCGTGGTCATGGTGTTGGCCGCGCTGCTGGCCGTGAGCGACCCGAAGAAGTCGCGCATGACGTAGAAGGGGTTGCCCTCCGCGTCGAACACGCCGGCGTTCGAACCCACGCCGATGTTCAGCAGCATGAGCCCGATGGCGGGCGCGATGCCCATGCGCACGCCGTACGGAATGGCGCCGATTATCATTTCTCGAATGTTACACAAGGTCAGTACGACGAAAACGATGCCCTCGGCCAACACGATGATGAGCGCGGCCTGGAACGATGCAACGTATGTGGCGCCCGTTATCGTGGCAATCTGCGTCACGACGACGGCAAGGAAGCTGTTGAGCCCCATGCCCGGCGCCAAGCAGAACGGCTTGTTCGCGATGAACGCCATGCACATCATGGCGATGCCCGAGGCAAGGCAGGTGGAAAGGAACACCGCATTCCACAAATCGTCGCCGCCGGCACGCCAGCCGGTCAGCAGATTGGGGTTCAGGGCGATGATGTAGGCCATCGTCATGAACGTCGTGAGGCCGGCGATGATTTCGGTTTTTACCGAAGTGCCGTTTTCCTTCAGCTTGAAAATAGATTCCACGGACCCCTCCTTGGTTCGTGTTGCAAAACCCATGCGCATGCGCGCACTTGCATTGTAAAGCACCGAGTGCCGTATCTGTGACAGGTAGGTCAAACTAGGCAAAGCGAAGGGAATTATGTGATGGACGAGCAAGAAGCAACGCGAATGGTAACGTTGGTTTACGTTGCGGCCGTGCTCGCCATCTGCGGTTGCTGCCTGCGTTGAGCTCTGGGTCTCTTGAACAGGGCTGCGAGGGGCCGAATAACAACCCTCTGCATGCGTGAAGCGCGCGACGTGGTACCATACGGGGCGTTTGAATGGGTGTGCAAAGGAGCGCGCATGATAAAAGAACTCGTAACCGACGAAAAGCTGCTAACAACCCCGTGCGAGCCGGCGACGGCCGACGATGCCGACGTGGCGCAGGACCTGCTCGATACATTGGAGTCCATCGAGGATTCCGCCTGCTTGGCAGCCAACCAGATTGGCGTGAGCAAGGCCGTCATCGTCTACAAGGACGATAAGGATCGCGCTCATGTGATGTTCAACCCCGCGATGAAGCGCGCGCTGCGGCCGTACCGCACCGAGGAGGGGTGCTTGACCCGGGAGGCCACGACGAAGGTCACGCGCTACGACCAAGCGACGTTCACGTACCAAGAGCTCGTCGACGGCGTGCTGATTCCGCGCAAGAAGGAATGCCGCGGCTGGACGGCCCAGATTCTGCAGCACATGATCGACCACTGCAAGGGCAAGCTCATATAACGACGCGCGAGGCGCCTCTGGGACCGGTTTTGGGTTACCCGTTTGGCGGTGGGCGTTGTTCGCCCGAGGCTATCGGCAAATCCAGCACGCCAAAATCGGCAATGCTTTATACCGTTCCCAGAAAAAAATCCCTAAAAATGGCCCTTGATGGGCAAAAAAGCTTTAATCCACGTTCTTTTAGTGGCATTATTTACCTTTGTTTTTAGTACTAGTCAACGTTACATGCGGAGGGACTCGATGAGCAACCGAACTATCGGCTTGACCGAGACCGTCTTGCGCGACGCAGGCCAGAGCCTTATTGCCACGCGCCTGCCGTTCGACAAGATGGAACCAATCTTAAGCGACCTCGACAAGGCGGGCTATTACTCGCTCGAATGCTGGGGTGGCGCCACTTTCGACGTGTGCCTGCGCTTCCTGAACGAGGATCCGTGGGAGCGCCTGCGCAAGCTCAAGGCGGCTATGCCCAACACCAAGCTGCAAATGCTGCTGCGCGGCCAGAACATCCTGGGCTACAAGCATTATTCCGACGATATCGTGCGTCGCTTCGTGAAGGCTTCGGTGCGCAACGGCATCGACATCATCCGCATTTTCGACGCCTTGAACGACGTGGACAACCTGAAGGTCGCCACGGAAGCTGCCGTCGAGGCGGGCGCCATGGTGTCGGGTGCCATCTCGTACACCACCAGCCCGGTGCATACGCTCGAGGCGTACGTCAAGCTGGCCAAGGAAATGCAGGCAATGGGCGTATCCACCGTCTGCATCAAGGACATGGCCGGCATCATGACGCCCGCAGAGGCCTACGACCTGGTTTCGGCCCTGAAGGATGCCATCGACCTGCCCATCGTGGTGCACACGCACTGCACGACCGGCATGGCCTACATGACCTACCTCAAGGCCGTCGAGGCAGGCGCCGACGTTATCGACACCGCCATCTCGCCGTTCTCGGGTGGCACGTCGC
>CAMPAJ010000344.1 GCA_946631805.1 uncultured Eggerthellaceae bacterium | reverse complement strand
AGTCGGGTATCATGAAAGCGGCAGAAAGCTTCGACCGCGCTGCCGGCAAGGCCCATCGCGTCTACAAGCGCGCTCGCCGTCTAGCAGGCCGTGTGCTGCGCAAGGCGCAAAAGATCGCACGTCGCATTAAGCGCTAAGAAGAGCAACACCCGCATGACCAACCAGCCAACATACCTGTTCAGCGTTATAATCCCCGCTTACAACTGCGAGGACTACGTCGAGGACGCCATCCTGAGCATCGTCGAGCAAGACATCGGATTCGAGCAGAATATCCAGCTCATCCTCGTAAACGACGGCAGCACCGATGGCACGGCCGCCATCTGCGAGCAGTATGCCGAACTCTTCCCCAATAACGTCGTCTACGTGCACAAACAAAACGGCGGCGTCAGCCTCGCGCGCAAAACTGGCCTCACGCACGCCCAGGGTACCTACGTAAACTTCCTGGATGCCGACGATATGTGGAGCCTCGATGCCTGCTCGTGCGCCCGCAGCTTCTTCCGCCGCCACTCCGATGTCAACATTTGCGCCGCTCGGCACTACTACTTCGAAGCTCAAAGCGGCCCGCACCCGCTCGACTACAAGTTTGAGCGCACGCGCGTCATCGACTTGCGCACAACGTACGACTACCCGCAGCTAGCCATAAACGACCTGTTCATACGCCGCGACCTCGTCAAGCCCGACCTGTTCGACGCTCGTCTGCAGGTGAGCGAAGACTTCCTGATGGTCAACCTCATGCTGTTCGACCAGATGAAATACGGCGTCATGAAACGCCCGACGTACTGGTACCGCAAGCGCCAGGCGGGCGGCTCGGCCATCGATGCCTCGCATTCAAACCTGAGCTGGTACTTCGACACGCCGCGCTACTGCTACCGGCGTCTTTTCGACGAGTCGCTCGTACGGTTCGGCTGCGTGCTCCCGCACATTCAGCACGCTGTGATGTACGACCTGCAATGGCGCATCAAAAAGCGCATGGCGCATCCGCTCAGCGAGCAGCAGCTCGCGGAATACCGCTGCATGATCGTCGAGCTGCTGCAGGAAATCGATGACGAAATCATACTCGCGCAGCGCCACATCAGCAGGACCCAAAAGCTCAACATCCTCGCGCTCAAGCACGGCATGGAAGTATCGCGCATCCAGTCTGAGCTCATCATCAAAGATGGGATGTGCATGTGGCGCAAGACCAATCAAGCGTGCGGAACAAGTGAATGCGAAAACGCTGTCCTTCCCTTATGGCCGGTCGCCTCAGAAGCGCGCGCCGTCATCCAATTCATCAGGCGCGAAGGCAACGACCTCGTACTGGAGGGGAAGTTCTCGTCGGTCCTGCCGCTCGAGGAGCTGCGGTTCCAAGCGTCATACGCTGGCCAAGCGTATCACGCCGTCATCGAGCCCCGGCTCGGTCGGCGTTACGACTCGTTCTTCGACCGCATGTTCTTCACAGAAAGCGGCTTCAACCTACGTATCCCGATTGGCGGCAATGGCGCCATCAAGTTCACCATTACCCTAAACGGCACCGAAATGCCGGTCAATCTCAGGTCGGGCTCGATGTGCCCCATTTCGTTCCGCCTTTTCGACTACACGCTGCTCGGCGACGTGATGCTGTGCACGGTCCCGCGTATGCGCGATCGCCTGCTCGTAAAGGCCCCCTCAAGGGCGCGCGTAGCAAGCAGGGAACTCCTCTACGAAGCAACGCAACTCGCCGTGCATCCCCAAACGCGCCCCTGTATGCGCTACCGCCGCACGGCGCTGGCGCACGTATTGGGCCGCGACGAGCAAACAAGCCAAATATGGCTCATATTCGACCGCACCGTCATGGCGGGTGATAACGGCGAAGCCCTGTTCAGGTACCTGGCACAGCACCCTCAACCCAATGTCGAACCCTATTTCGTCATAAACGAGGATGCGCCTGACTTCGAGCGTATGCAGGCATACGGCAAGGTCGTCCCTTACGGCTCCCATGAGCACAAGCAGCTGCACGCGCGCGCAAGCCTGATTCTCTCGGCATCGGCTGACGACCATATCCTCAACTTGTTTGGAAGGCAGCGCTATCTCATCAGGAATTTCGAGTCGTACCGATTCGTCTTCTTGCAGCACGGCGTCATCCTGCACGACCTGTCCAATTGGCTTAACCGCTTTAACAAGGACATCGCCCTGTTCATTACGTCGGCTCCCCGCGAGCGGGAATCCATCACGGGCAACCCGGTGTACGGCTACACGAACAAGCAGGTCGTCCTCACGGGCCTAGCCCGGCACGACCGCCTGCTCGCCCAAGCAGCGAGCACCCCGGTGCAACGCAGGATCCTCATCGCGCCAACGTGGCGTCAGAGCCTCGCTGGTCCAACCGATGTGAAAACGGGCTGGCGTCTCGAAAACCCCGCGTTCGCAGAGTCTTCCTACTACCAGGTCTACCAGGCGTTGCTCAACCATCCCAAGCTCAAGGAGCGCGCGGCGGCCCTCGGCTACACGGTCGATTTCTTCGTGCATCCGGCGCTTGCGCAGGAGGCGCACAAGTTTTCGAGCAGCTTCGCCTCCATCAAGGTGGGGAACAACTACGCCGACGAGTTCACAACGTCGGCCGTGCTTGTAACGGATTACTCGTCGGTCGCATTCGACTTTGCCA
>CAMPAJ010000343.1 GCA_946631805.1 uncultured Eggerthellaceae bacterium | reverse complement strand
GAGAGCTACCTCGTGTCGGACAAGCTCACGCCGCAGTGCATCGACGCTTCGGCGGCGGACCCTGTAAAGGCGATGCATGACATGCAGCTCGAACTCATGGGGCTTGACCGTTTCGACATTTACTGGGTGCATAACACCTCCGAAGCCCCCAGGTGGACCCGTGAGCTTGCCAAGTTCTTCGGGGGCCGCGATGACGCCCCGATGATTGGCGTCTCTAATCACAATCTGGCCGAAATCAAGGAAGCCGATGCGATTCTGCGCGAGCACGGCCTCAAGCTCGGTGCTGTTCAGAACCACCTGAGCTTGATCAACCGCAGCTCCATCGATTCGGGCATCCTGGACTGGTGCAAGGAAAACGACGGGGTCTTTTTCTCGTACATGGTGCTCGAGCAGGGCGCGCTTTCCGGCAAGTACGACACGACGCATCCCATGCCCGAGGGCTCGGCACGCGCAGCCACGTACAATCCCGTGCTCGACAAGCTCGAGGTGCTCAACGGCAAGCTCGCCGAGGTCGCCGAGGCGCATGGCGTGGGGCTCGCGCAGGTGCCCGTGGCCTGGGCTATCGCTAAGGGCACGCTGCCCATCGTGGGCGTGACCAAGGAGCGCCATGTGACCGACGCCGCAGCCGCCGCTGCTGTCGAGTTGACCGACGCCGAGGTCGCCGGCCTTGAGGAGCTGGCAGACTCGCTCGGCATCAATGCGATTCGCTTCTGGGAAAAGGTCATGGACTAAACGGATTGTAGAATGGGTCGTAGGGGCATCCTGCAGCCCATTCATGAATGAAGGCGAGGCAAGGTATCTGTGAATAATCGCGAACACAAGCACTTGAGCAGTTACATGACGAGGCGGTCATTCGTTGAGTTGACGGCGCTAGCTGGAGGAGCGGCCGTGCTCTCGGGGCTTTCGGCTTGCGGAAGTTCCTCTCAGGCGCCCTCGGGCGCGGCGTCGGTCGTCTCGGAAAGCGCAGGCGCGGATGTCGCTGCCTCCTCGTCGGCGTCTGCGGCCGCTTCGGCTTCGACTGCGACGACGCTAGCGTCGTCTGCCGGCGCGAATGGGGGCGCATCCCAGGTCTATTTCACGCACAAGCTCGACGGCGACGCGCTGCAAGCTGTGTTCGAGGCTATCGGGAAAGGGCTCGGCGGCGGAAGAATCGGCGTGAAGCTCTCGACCGGCGAGCCAGGCGGTAACCACTACCTGAAAGCCGATCTCATATCGGGGCTCGTTCATGCCGTGGATGGCACAACCGCGGGCGCGTTCGCTCTGTCGGGCTGCACATGGACGCCGCGCAACGCGCCGGCGCAGAGCGATGGCGCCTCTGGCTCGCAGTCGCAGGCGCCCTCGAGCGCCTCTGCGGCCCATTCGTCAAAATTGGCTGAGGCTCCTGCCGTCGAGGACGACCTCGCAACTCGGCGTGGAGGCGATCGAGCTCGTGTGCGAGGAGCCGTATTCGACCGATTACAACACGTGTCTGGACGAGGCGCAGCGCGACCAGAACCAGCAGGCGCGTCCGGCGCTAACGACTCATATCGAGGATATGGACCGTTGTGGCACGGTATATCTGGGCTATCCTAACTGGTGGGCCTCCATCCCCATGCCCATCGCGACGTTCCTTGAGTCCTATGATTTCTCGGGCAAGGAAATTCGTCCGTTCTGCAGCAACGGGGGCGGCGGACTCGGGCAGAGTATCGCCGCGATATCGAAGATCGTGCCCGATGCGCATGTGGGCCAGGGGCTTTCCATCTACTATACAGGTGGGGAAGACATGCCCGAGCAAGTTGCGGACTGGATTGCGGGTTAACGGCACACGCAAACGCGCGGAAACGCAGCATGAACGGAACGGGGAGTTATACGAAAATGGACAAGATGTACACGATAGGCGATGCGCCCTCGGGGCTACTCGTTAGAGCCGGGGTGGAATTGCTCACGATTCTGTAGTGCTTATAAACAGGTATTTTGACATTGAGCAATAACTGGGGACGCCCTTCGGATTCGTTTTAATGCCTGCATAGGAAGGAAGAGAAAGGACAGAAACATGGCTAAGACATTGGTGGCGTATTTCAGTGCGAGTGGGACGACGGCTAAGGTTGCCGAGGATTTGGCGGCGGCTGTGGGGGCTGACTTGTTCGAGATAGTGCCCGAGCAGCCCTATACGCGCGCTGATTTGAACTGGCAGGACAAGAAGAGCCGCACGACCATCGAGATGAACGACGAGGCATGCCGTCCGGCCATCGCGGGTACGGTTGCTAACATGACTGCGTACGACACGGTGTTCGTGGGCTTTCCCGTGTGGTGGTACGTGGAGCCGCGCATCATCGACACGTTTTTGGAGGGTTACGACTTCGCTGGCAAGACCATCGTTCCCTTCGCCACCAGCGGCGGTAGCGGGCTTGGCAAGGCTCCGCAGCGCATGCAATCGCTCGTACAGGGCGCTAAGGTGCTGGCCGGGCGCATGCTGAACGGTCGCCCCTCGAAGAACGAGCTCGCTGGCTGGGCAAACTCGCTGTAAGCGGTTTGGGGGCAACGATATGGAGTACATCAAGCTTGGCTCGAGTGACCTGAGCGTCTCGCGCATCTGCTTGGGGTGCATGGGCTTTGGCGATCCGACGGCGGGTCAGCACAGCTGGACCGTC
>CAMPAJ010000342.1 GCA_946631805.1 uncultured Eggerthellaceae bacterium | reverse complement strand
AGCACCGCATAGAACGGCAGGCTCACGAGCCAGGCTGCAAGCACGCTCGAAACGTAAAACACGTCGCCCTGACCGAACGCACCCGCCTGGAACAGCTCCATAAGCGGCGTCGAAAGCGCGATCATGATGCCGCCCAAGGGAATGATGAGCAGCAAATTGCCCGAGATGCCCGTGCGGACGAGCTCGCGCAACGCCGGCCAATCGTCCTTGGCAACTGCCTCGCCCATCTCGGTGAACAGCGCGCGAGACAACGACACGGCCACGACGCCGTACGGAAGCTGGTACCACGTCCACGCGTACAGCAACGTCGAAGGGCCATTGTCGCCCACCTGCAGCGAAAACGCATTGCGGCACGAGAACGCCACAAGCGTGCCGACGATATAGAGCATGGTCGGCAACGCGATCTTGAGCGCTTCGATGAGCGCGGGGTCCTTCAGGTTGATGTGCCAGCTGAACTTGAATCCCTGCTTGATCAGCGCGGGTATTTGGATAAGGGCCTGCACCGCCACGCCCAAGGTCGTTCCTACGCCCAAAACCACAATGGCAAGCTGCTGGTTGGTCGCCGACAAAGGTATGTACAGGAAAAACGAGACTATGACGAAAATGTTGTTCAGCGCAGGTGCCAAGGCGGGCAGGAAATACACGCGATTGGCGTTGAGCACAGCTGTGACTATGCCGCTAATGCCATAGAACACGATCTGGAATGCGAATATGCGGAAAAACGCGACCGAAACGGATACGACCTCGTCGAACTCGCCCACGGTAAACGTCTGCGTAGCTATGAGCTGCGGAGCGAATATACTCGACAAGATGCTGAGCAGGCCGAGCACGATAATGGTGAGGTTGAGCAGATTGTTGGCGAACGCATTGCCCCCCGCATCGCCTTTTCGCTCTTTTTCGAGCAGGTACACGGGAATGAACGCTGCGCCGAGCAAACCGCCTGCAACGAGGTCGAACACGACGTTGGGCATATTGTTGGCAACTTGGTAGGCGCTCGTGACGAGCGAATTGCCCAACGCGAAGGCCATAGCCCACGTACGCACGAGGCCCGTTACGCGCGATATGAGCGTTGCTGCCGACATGAGCGCCGTCGAGCGCGCGACAGAAGCATGGGTTTCGTCGTTAACGGCCGGCTTTGACTCCTGGTTCGCCTGGTTCGCCTGGTTCGCCAGCGCGTCCTCTTCGCGAGGCTCAACGGCGTCGTCGCGGCCCTGTTGTTCGGGCATTGCATCTTCGCGACTTGCTGTACCAGCGGCCTGCTCCGACGCCGCCGCACGAGTAGCTTCCTCTTGAGTGCTCCGATTGTATTGGGTTCTGGACACGCTTGACCTTTCATTACTATTCATGCCACGTTTTCCCATCCGCCCTTTCGGAAGGACTATGGGGGCTGAGCAGTAACAACCTTCCTTGAAATGCACGATGATTGCGCATTGCAGGCTTGTATATAATGGAACAACTGAAGAATTATGAGGCGCGATTCACTCGAAATCCCGAAAAAGGGGCTGTACCACATGAATATTTTACTTGTTGCAAACAGGCAAAATGCGACGACGGTCGATTCCATGTACCAGATCATCGCGTATCTGGACTCACAAGGCATCTCGCATGTCAGCCTCGACGTGAGCGCCTTGCCAGACAGCGCGTTCGTATACAGCGATCTTTCCCCCGCCGCAATCGAACCCGCCCTTGCCAATCCTGTTGACCTCGTTATCACGCTGGGCGGCGATGGGACGCTCCTGCATGCCTCCAGGCTTGCGACCAAGATGGACGCGCCAATCCTCGGCATTAACTACGGACACATGGGGTTTTTGGCAAACACCGTCAAGAACGGGACCATCGCGCTCATCGCAGACGCCCTAAGCGGGGAAATATGCTCCGAGCCGCGGGTGAACCTGCAAATCGAGGTCGTCTGCGAAGCGGACGATACGGAACCGCCCGAAATGCCGCGCACGTTCTACGCCCTCAACGAAATCGCCATCGCCCGCGGTGCCATGGGGCATATAGTCGAATTTGACCTGGAGATATCGGGCGACAAGGTCGCGCATTTACGCGGCGACGGCGTAATCGTGTCCACCGCAACCGGCTCGACGGCCTATTCCCTTTCGGCTGGCGGGCCTCTCGTGTTCCCGAGCCATCGCGGCATGATCGTCGCGCCACTTGCGCCTCACACGTTCAAGTCTCGAACAATCGTCGCCGAACATCACGACATCGTCGAAGTCAGCTTCGAGGAAGGCTCGGCGAGCGCACGCGAAGTGGCCCTGTTCGCCGATGGCGACGCCCTCGAATTCGAGCGCCCCATCGTGAGCGTCATCGTTCGCACAGGCGAAAAGCCCACCGTCCTCCTCAACCGCCGCGATGAGAGCTTTTACACCCAAATAGCCCGCACGTTCTTCGATTAGCGCACATCAGCACACTTAAGACCCCTAAACACCAGGAAAATGAGCTTTACACGCATGAAGGTAGCCTCGCGAGCGCGCCCCGCGGACGGGTGGGGTGTGAGCGATTCTGCAGGGTTCGAACGCCCGGAAAACGCGCCGCGGCGCGTTTTCAGCGAGAACGGGCGGGCTTCAGCCCGCCCCTGCACACACTTCCAATCCCCCTCGGATGCCTCCGAAGCCAAGCGAACACCCCACC
>CAMPAJ010000341.1 GCA_946631805.1 uncultured Eggerthellaceae bacterium | reverse complement strand
CGGGAGCGCCGGCGCGCCGAAGGAGGAAGCGTAGGGCTGGCAATTGGGGATTGCTCCTCGAATTGTCAGCAAAACTGGAAGGAAACGACCATGTGCTTCAGGCCAAGCCCTGTAACGAAGGATTGCAACGACGGTAACCATGTCTGCTGTCAAACGTGCGGTATGCCCGTCGATGTCGGCATGAGCAACTGCCCTTATTGCGGCGACCCCATCCCGCCCGATCCGCCTGACGATTTCAGCAGGGTTGATCCGTCATACAACACCAGGATCATCTAGGACACCGCGACCCCAGGGTCGAAAAGGGATCGTTCAGGACGCCTGCGCGTTCCTGGACCGGCTGCGATCACGTTCGCGGCCGAGCGAAGGCAAGGAGCCTGTCGTTTAGTAACCCTTGCATTTCTAGCTTTCCCCGAAATAGGTGAGGACTTCCGCCTGCTTGCGCATCTAAGGAATATCCAGATGCTTGAAATGCGGGAAGGGGTGGTCATGCGAACCGTAGACGAGCGGGTTGCCGCCGTGCGAAACCGATCAGCGAGACTGCGCCGAAGCCGCAGCGACAGATTGCTGGGCGCTTTTGCCTGCCTGATGCTTCTTCCCCTGATCGGCCTGACGGGAAGCCTGGCGACGGGAAGCCTGCCGGCTCCCACAGGTTCCAGCGCAGGGCTGTTCGGCACGGCTTCGCTCTTCGGTTCGAGTGCGGGCGGCTACGTGCTCGTGGCCGTGCTGGCGGGCACGATTGCCGTTACGGCGACCGTGCTTCTGATGATGCGGCGCGGTTCGCATGACAAAGCCGAAGGAAACCGCGAGCGCCCCATGCAGTCCAATTCCAAAGAAAAGCGAGGGGGTACGCCCGATGGAGAATGAGAAGCACAGGATGGTGCGTAACACCGACGGAAAAGATGGCAAGGAGCAGCTTGGCGCGCCTATTGTATCCCGTCGTGCGCTCATCGGTGGAGCGGCTGCTTTAGGCTTCTTGACGCTCGTTCCCCGGGCGCCGGGCACGAACCTCGTGCCGTTCCCCAATGCGTTCGGCCCGGAAACCGCCTACGCTGACGACTGGACCGGTGCGTTCACGTTCACCGGGGTCGGCTCGGACGAAGTGGCTTTCCAGATTCTGGATGTATCGGACGAAAGCCAAAGTGCGAATGGCGACAAGCCCATAAAAGGCAAGCCCGTCAAGGACGCTACTGTCACGTTGACGAAGCGCCCGTCGAACCCGAATGCGAAACAAGAGGATATGCCATCGGTTACGGGTATCACGAAAAGCGACGGCACGGTCATCCTCTCCATCAGGGACCTTGCGTTCGACACGGCGCCTAAGGACGGTGTCTTCCAGTGCAACTGCTCCATCAGCATCACGAGCGAGAAGGCCCGCATCAAGATGCGCGATTTCTCAGCGGGGCTTCTCACGCTGGAGGGCGCAACGGGCGTGGTCGTGGGCACCCACCGGAGCGACTCGAAGGACGTATACTTCGAGCGCTGCACATTCGACGACTGGGACGTGCACTACTCCAAGCTCACGTTCCTGCGCAGCGAAGGCAACGATGCTGACCACACCATCCTCACCCGTATAAAGGGCGTGACCGAGAACGTCAAGGTCACGCTGACCATCATCAACGCCAAGACGGGCGATACGAACGTGAACTGCGGCGAAGTGACTGCCAAATACAATGCGGGCAAGGGCTATGCCGTGGCCAGCTGGACGCAAAAGTTCCTTTACACGAAGACCGCCTATTGCATCACCTCGGATGAGGCCATCCTTCGTTTCACGTTCACCGTTGGTGGCAAGAAGTACACGAACGACATCGAGATATTCGTGGAGGACACGCCCATCGACGGGGCGGCTGCCAGCGGCGACATCGTGCCCTTCAACACGGACGCCGAGTCGATCTTCAGTTTCGAGGCATCAGGTGACTGGCCCTGCTTCAACGGGCTGTCGTTCAGCCTCTTCAACCCGGCGTTCCCCCTGCAGATTGCCCAATCGATCTATGCCATCACCATCGGTATCGGTACCGACATCAGCATGCTCGATGACGATGGAAAGCCGTCTGCCACCGCCTGGAAGAAGGACCATAAGGACAACGTGATCCAGCGCTATCAGGACAAGCTCAACGAGATCAACACGAAGATGGAACAGAAGGAAGACCGCACCAGGTGGGCAAACATCACGCCCGCCGCCGACGATTGCGAAACTTTGAAGCAAAAGCATGAATTCGCCCGCGAGTCGGAGTTTTTGGGCAACTACTCCATCAACCTCATCGGGCGCGTCATCTTCTACATCGGCTATGCGGGGTTCAAGGGCTCCGGCAAGGACTACAAGAAGACATTCGAGGGCGGAGCTACCGTCGAGCTGGGCTTTTCCGCCTCGGGGACCTTTACGTGCGAGTTCTTCGCGGGGCCGGTGCCCATGTTCTGGTCGGCGACGCTGGGCCTGACCGCCATCTTCTCCTTGACTGAGAAGGTGTCGACGGCGCTTGCCAAGACGACGCGCGAGCTCGATTGCTCGAAGCTGACCTACAAGCTTAA
Source organism: uncultured Eggerthellaceae bacterium (assembly GCA_946631805.1). The sequence continues at coordinate 112 of CAMPAJ010000341.1, read as the reverse complement.
CGGCGGGTTCTCGTTCTACATGAAGATATCCCTCAACGTGAGCATCGGCGTGGGATACGACAAGCTGTTCTCGCTTGCGTTCAGCACCACGTTCTCGTTCCCGTTCCTCTTC
>CAMPAJ010000340.1 GCA_946631805.1 uncultured Eggerthellaceae bacterium | reverse complement strand
AGGTGCGCGCGCTCACGCCACCGATGACCGCCCGGGCGATGCTGAGCTTTTTGGGGACGGCACACAGCTGAACGTGCGTGTCGTCATGCAGGCACACGCGCCGCTCGAGTCCCAATTCCGAAACCGTCGAATCCTTCACAAGCTCCCATTCGTCCCATGAATGCCCGGTCGCAGCCACAGTCACGTGTTTGGAGGAAAGCTCCTCGTCGCAACGGGTGCAATACGTAACTTCGTCGTAGGAACCCGGTTCGTCGCAGGTCGCCTCGACTTCGTCCTCGTGGACGGCTTTGCCCGCCTCATGGCCCAAAGCCTTCACGACCACGTGTTTCTTCGAAATAACCTCGGCGCAACGGTCGCAGCGCACAACCTCGTCGTAGGAACCGTCCTCTTCGCACGTCGGGGCAACCTTGTTCTCGCGTTTCGCGTCGCCGGCGACGTGCCCAAGATGCTCGCACGTCTGCTCCTCTTCCACAGCGCTCGAAGGTTGGTACGAAACGAGGGCCATCGGATACTTCGCGTAGAATTCCTGCGTCGAGAAGTCGAGCGTACCCGTTCCGTCAACGCCGCGCGTGCGATCCGAGAAATCGGCATCGGATTTAAGGTAGAAGCGATAGTCCATACCCAAATCGTAATAGGCTTTATCCCAGGTAACATCCACATTGTAGTAAGCGGTGCCCAGTCCCACGATGTTCCACGCATGCGCTTCGGTCTGCCCGTCGTCACGCACCGCATTGCCCGCGACGATGCGCACCGGCACGCCTTCGAGCCGCGCCATCAGGTACAGCAGCGACGCGTATCCCTGGCACACGGCCTTTCCGTTAATCAGCGCGGCGTAGGCGGTGTACTGCAGGCGATTCGCCGGGTTGTTCACATTGGCGTAGTCGTAGGTAACATGACCGCAGATGTAATCGTAAATGGCGCGCAGCTTCTTCTCATCGCTGCTCATGTCCTTCGTAGCTTCCAGGTCGGCGAGCACATCCTTGGCCGCAGCGAGCACCTGGCGTTCCTGCTCGGCCGTTGTTTTGTAGGCGAAATCATACGTGTAGGTAATGTAGTAGGTCGACCATCGGAAATAGCCGCTCATCCCGACTTCCATCGAATCGTACACCCAGCGCAGGTAATCGCCGTGCATGGGATTGTCGTCTTCCTCAAAAGCCGCTTCGAACATCTGGTCGGCATATGCCTCGAAGTTCTCATCGGTTGCAATCGTGAACGACACCCTCGGCTCGCGATTGGCCATGGCCTGCTTTATGAGCTGGGCACCTTGCTCGGGCGTAACGTAGTTGGTCGAAGTCGCCTGCAGATTGACGGCGGCAAGCGTGTTGCGCACAACGGGCACGTTGTACACGGCGGAGGCGCCAGGCGAAACAGGCTCGGCATCCGCGACAGAGGCTGCGGGAACCGCGGGGGCGACGGGAGCGGCATGGGCTTCTTCAACGTCAAGCGTCAGCGGAGCAGCGCACAGCGTCAAGGCGACCAAAAATGCAGCCACCGTGCTTAACAGGGTGTTTAGCACGGCTGGCTTTTGAACTGCCGTTTTGTTGTTTAAGTTGTCCTGCTGCGTTTGAAACGTCACTGCGGCATTCCCATTCCAGAAGGGCGATCGGGTGCACTTGAATCTAATGCAATGAATTATATTCTAGCGGAATAGTATCAATAAGGCGCGTTCCACTTGAGTTCTACACCTTTGGCGTCATCGTTGGGGACACACCCCGGTGATGGGGAACCTCAACGTTGATATTCCCGCACTACAGCCCCTGCTTGGCTCGGCATATGGTAAAGAAGACTGTGCCCCATGCTGCAAAAGAGTTCGTCTGCGCCGAAGCAAAATAGTGTACATATTTTCGGAATCGGAAAAATCGACCAGGGCTTTTGATACGGGTATCGGAAAATATGTACACTTTTTTCCGGATGCACGTCGAATGCGCATCTCCTTTGGCCAAAAGCAAGCTAAAACGCCCGCATGTAGTAAAGGAAACTGCTCCTTTACTACGCCAAGGCGACGTATGCCTTCCCCAAGCGCACGAATTCGTCATCGTTGGGGACATACACCGATGATGAGGGGTATGTCCCCAACGATGATCTCGGCATGTAGCAAAAGGGACACGCCCCTTTACTACGTCAAGGCAGCGTAGGCCTTTCCCAGGCGTACGAATTCGTCGAGGGAAAGCGTTTCGCCACGGCGGCGGGGGTCGATGCCCGCGCGCTCGAACAGCGACGGCAGCGCGCCTGCAACTTCTGGGTTGCCCGAAAAGTACGTCTTGCACGAATTCGCCAGCGTCTTTCGCCTGGTCGCGAAGGCGGCGTCGGCCATGGTGCAGGCTGCGCGCAGCTCATCGGAGCTAAGCGCGTTGCCGTCGGCATCGCGCGCCGGCTCCCTGTCCAGGCGAATGACGGCGCTTTCCACATGAGGTGGGGGGAAGAAATTGCCCGGCGCCACCGAGAAGCGCCCGGCGGGGCGGGCGCATAAGGCCAGCTTGACGGTGTAGGCACCATACGCCTTCGTGCCCGGCTTGGCCATCATGCGGTCGGCCACCTCCTTCTGCACCATGACGGTCGTGCTTTGCAGAAAGTCGAATCGCTGCAGGTAATCCAGCACGATGGTCGCCGCTACGGCATAGGGCAGGTTGGAAACGAGTTTGTTGG
>CAMPAJ010000339.1 GCA_946631805.1 uncultured Eggerthellaceae bacterium | reverse complement strand
GTCTACGAAACGCCTATCGAGGGCTACGCGAGCTCGGTGATGGCTGGTGGCGGAGCGTCGTTCGTGATCACCAACACCCATGCGCCCAATACGATCAGTGTTACCGCGCAGAAGGTCTGGGCTGGTGACGAAGGTCATGAAGACGAGCGCGGAACAGTTACCCTGCATCTGCTGCGCTCGGTCAACGGCGCCGCGTTCGAGGTCGTCGACGGCGAGGATAAGACGATTGCCCCGGGTGAGAGCCTCGAGGTAACGTGGTCTGACCTTCCCACGGCAGGGGAGGATGGCGCTACGCTTGACTACAGCGTGTCGGAAGACGCGATGCTCCATTACACGACGGTTGTTTCCGCCGCTCAGATCGACGGCGTGACGGGTGACAAGCACTACACAGTTACCAACTCGTTTGCCGATAGCGTGGTTCCCGACCCCACGCCGCGTGACGAGTTCAAGGTGACGTACGTCGACTACCTCGCGAATTCGGGCGACCAGCTCCTATCGGCGGAGTACGTGGCGGCGCTCGCGGATGCCACGAAGCCGAGTGCTCCGAGCCACGACGGTTGGAGCTTCGCGGGCTGGAACCAGAACCGCGACGAGTTCGGCGATTACGTCTACGTGGCGCGGTACGAGCGCGCCTCGAAGATGGTCGTGAGCTACGTCGATCCGCTGGAGGGAGTGGGTGAGCAGCTCATCCAGACCGAGATCGTGGTCGATGAAGCTGACGCTACCGTACCGAGCGATCCTAACCACAAGGACAGCACGTTCAAGGGTTGGGAGCGTTACGTTGACAAGGGCGGCAACATCATCTACGTGGCTCGTTACGCGGGCCTGCCTACGCCGACGCCAACGCCAACGCCCACGCCTACGCCGACACCGACGCCGACGCCGACGCCGACGCCGACCCCGACCCCGACTCCGACTCCGACGCCGAGCCCGACGCCGTCCACGACGCCGATGCGCACGACCACGCAGCCGACGTCGGTCCAGCAAGTGACGGAAGCGGTCGGTGGCTTGCTGCCCAAGACGGGCGACCCGCTTTCGCTGGTCCTGCCGGCATGCTTGGTCGTCGGTGCAGGCTCCGTCGCCGTCATCGCCGGCCGCAACGTAAGGCGCAACAAGCGCGAGCGCGAGAAGAAGTAGCGGCACCGCAGCCGCAGGGGCTTTCCGCCATCCGCGATGCGGGATGCGGGATAAGTAAGGGGAGCTCCGCAAGCGAATGAAACGGCAGGGCCGAGGTAAAACACCTCGGCCCTGTTCGTTTTCCCCGCGGGAAACTGATCTCCTCCGGAGAAACCGATTTCCCGCGGGGAAACCGATTAGGAGTCTTTTTTAGCGAGTCAGATCAGGAAGCCCTGGGAGCGAGGGGTGGTGGGTCTTGAGCGATTCTGCAGGCACTAATCCTGTAATCCACATAGGTTAGCCGAAGCCAAGCGAAAGGCCCACCACCCCTCGCTCACAGGGCGGTGGGATGGTCTTCTCCGCAAGAAGCCGGCTAGAGGAACCGATTTCCCCGGAGGAAACCGATTTCCGCGGGGAAAGTTGCGTATCATGGGCATAGCGCTTTTGCGCGCGCAATTGCGAAGGGGAGGGCATGATGCATTACACGGGTCCAACGTTCAGGCCGCCGTACGAGGCGCAGTCGCTGCTGCTGCAGGTTACATCCGGCTGTTCGCATAACAAGTGCACGTTCTGCAGCATGTACCAGGACGTCCCGTTCGCGGCATCGCCGATCGAGGAAATAGAGGAGGACCTCGCGTACGTAGGCGAGCACAACACGCTGTTCGACCGCGTGTTCCTCGTGAACGGCGACGCCTTCTGCCTCAGCTTCGAGCGCTTGTCGGCCATCGCCGATTTGATCCACCGCTACCTCCCGCGCATCAAGTCGATTGGCGGCTACGCATCGGTGAACAACATCCTGACCAAAAACACCGACGAGCTTCGTCAGCTTGCCGAAATGGGCTACGACAACTTCAACGTCGGTCTGGAATCGGGGCTTGACGACGTGCTCGCCTACATGAACAAGGGCTACACGCTCGAGCAGGCGCGCGAGGCCCTTGCGCGACTCAACGAGGCGGGCATGCCCTTCAACCTGAACATCATCACCGCCGCGGCCGGGCGGGGGCGCTGCATGGAGCACGCGCGCGCCAACGCGGCCATCGTCAACGAGGCCAACCCGACGCTCGTTTTCGTGTCGCCCTTGCACGTCGATCCCGGCGCGCGCCTTGAAGGACTCGTCGCGTCGGGCGATTTCGAGGAGTGCACGCTCGGCGATTACATTACCGAGGAAATCGAGTTTCTCAAGCACCTCGATGTGGACGATTGCGTGTTCTTCGGACTTCACGTGTCCAATCCCGTGCGCGTTTCGGGTATACTGCCACGCGATAAAGAGTACCTCATACATGAGCTTGAGCTGGGTTTGGGTCGTTTTCCGGAGTGGCAGCTAGCCAAGGTGCCCCCGAAAGGCGCCGAAGGTCGCATGGTTGGATAGGGCGTCCGATTACCACCTGGTGGAAACTTCTGGCTGTAAACCGCCACCAAGCTCATAAGCTTGCAAAGGAACACCGTGGAAGAACCAAATAGCGCAACGACGGCGCCGGACGACCAGCGCCAAGCGCCGAGCAACAAATCAAATCCCGATCGCCTCGGCACGGAAC
>CAMPAJ010000338.1 GCA_946631805.1 uncultured Eggerthellaceae bacterium | reverse complement strand
CCATCACCGAGGCCGAGGCGTATCCGGGACCGTCGCTGATCATCGGCTACAGCCCGTGCGAGATGCATGCCATCAAGGGCGGCATGGTCAACGCCCAGGCCGAAATGAAGAAGGCCGTGGATTGCGGTTACTGGAACCTGTACCGCTTCAACCCCGCTGCCGAGGAGGGCAAGAAGTTCACGCTCGACTCGAAGGAGCCGAAGGGCGGCTACCAGGACTTCCTGATGAACGAAGCCCGCTACAACCGCCTGACCCGCGAGTTCCCCGAGCGCGCCAAGGAGTTGTTCGCCAAGAACGAGGCCGCGGCCATCGAGCGCTACAACCACCTGCTCAAGCTCAAGGACATGTACGCCGACGCGTAACGAATGGCGGCGCGTGCGCCGCGCAGCGAAGCTAGAGTGGTAGCTTAGAGGAAGGGCCCCGTTCGGGGTCCTTCCTTATGCCATTATCCCTGGCCTCGATCTGAGGGAGGCGTACGCTCGCTAACGCTTATAAATCCACGAACGCATAGCGTATTTCTTGGTGAAGACGATCGCGCGTTTCTTCGATGCGGTCTTTCTTCAGCTCGCATTCCCAAATCTCCACGACATGCCAGCCGTCGGCGATCATGGCTTCGCGCACCTCGGCATCGCGCTGCTTGTTGCGGGCGAACTTGGCCTGCCAGTATTCGACGTGTTGTTTGGGCGTGCTGGCGTATTTGCAGCCTTCATGCTGGTGCCAGAAGCAGCCCATGACGTAAATGGCTATCTTTCGGCCGGGGAATGCGATATCAGGGTGGCCATGGGCTTTCTTCCAGTCAAGGCGATAGCCGGTGTACCCCATTTCACGCAGCATTTTGCGCACGATGATCTCGGGTTTCGTGTCGCGGCGTTTGTTGCCTTGCATCGATTTGCGTACGTTTTCGTTCGATGCGGCAGGTGCTTTGGGTGTTTGTTGCTCCTTGTTTGTCATAGGGGCCATTATAGGCGATGCGGCCCTTTGACAAGGGCCAGCAGAGTGGCCATTGCCGGGCAGCGACTGCGTCAAGGGCAAGGTGGTCCAGACGACCGTCGCCTACATCGGCCGCGTCGAGGAGGACCAGATCCCCTGCCTCAAGGCCGCTTACGCCAAGAAGAAGCCTCGCCTGGTCTGGGACGATGGCAATCAGCCCCAAGATGTTGGATGTAAACAGTAACGCGAGAAGGTGTTTTTCACACTGTCCTCCTGAACAGGGCTGCTGGGGGCTGAACCGTGACGGCAAAAAGCTACTGCTTAAAGATCTCCTCGCGGTTTCCGAGCCGTTCGTTGCCCAAAGACGCTCGCCGTCGTAACTTTACAGAAATTGTCAGCGTACTCCAGCGTAGTAAAGTTATAATTCTTGTTTACGTCTAACAAGGAGGAATCAAGCAGCATGTTTGAACTTAAAGAAGGGGATGCCTTCGTCGTACTGGCAATCCTGATTTACTTCATCGTGGTTTTGACCATTGGCTTCATCTATGCCAAGCGTTCAAATTCGTCAACGTCCGAGTACTTCCTGGGCGGCCGCAAGGTGGGCCCGTGGTTTACGGCGCTTTCCGCCGAAGCGTCCGACATGTCGGGTTACCTGCTCATGGGCCTGCCGGGCTTGGCTTATTGGTGCGGTGCGTCGGACGTGGGCTGGACGGCTATCGGCCTGGCAATCGGCACGTACCTTAACTGGTTGCTCGTGGCTAAGCGCTTGCGCAAGTACTCGGTCGTGGCAAATGACTCCATCACGTTGCCTGGATTCTATTCCAACCGTTTCCATGACGATAAGAACATCATCGCGACCGTGGCGGCCGTCATCATCCTCATCTTCTTCTGCGTGTATTGCGGCAGCTGCTTCGTAACGTGCGGCAAGTTGTTCAACAGCCTGTTCGGTTGGGATTACTCGGTCATGATGGTATTTGGCGCCCTCATCGTGTTCCTGTACACGATGGTTGGCGGCTACCTTTCGGTCGTTGCCACCGACTTCGTGCAGGGCTGCTTGATGTTCTGCGCGCTGGCCGTCGTGGTAATCGGCTCCATTACGATGACGGGCGGCCTCGACAACACGGTGGCGTTCCTTTCCGACATTCCTGGTTACCTCTCGATGACCAGCATTGCAACGCCGACGGTTGACGCCGATGGCGTGCAGGCAGTGGCCGGTTCTCAGCCGTTGTTCGGCGAGGCGGGCGAGTACGGCCTGCTGACCATCGTTTCCACGATGTCGTGGGGCCTTGGCTACTTCGGCATGCCGCAGGTGCTCGTGCGCTTCATGGGCATCCGTTCCGAAGAAGAAGTCAAGACGTCTAGGCGCATCGCCATCGTGTGGGTCGTCATCTCGATGTTCTGCGCCGTTATGATCGGTATTATCGGCCGTTACCTCATGCCGGTCGAGCTGCTGACGCAATCGAGCGCTGAGAGCATCTTCATCGTGCTTTCGAAGACCATGCTGCCGTCGTTCTTCTGCGGCCTGGTCGTGTCGGGTATTCTTGCCGCCTCGATGTCGTCGGCGTCTTCGTACCTGCTCATTACCGGCTCGTCGGTAGCCGAAAACATTTTCCGTGGCGTGTTCAAGAAGGACGCGACCGACAATCAGGTGCTCATCGTGTCGCGCATCACGCTGGCGGCAGTGCTCGTCTTCGGCTGCTTCGTCGCCTGGGACGAGAACT
>CAMPAJ010000337.1 GCA_946631805.1 uncultured Eggerthellaceae bacterium | reverse complement strand
ACTCGATGCGCATTCGCCCTGAATTGCGGTTGTTTTGCGGCCTTGGCAGTGATGCCCGAGGTCGACAATCTGGTTTGCAGAGACGACGCCCGCCTGATCCGTCTCGGCTAGATGATTCGTATCGCGTTATCTAACGATATCCGTGAGTTTACGCGATACGGATCATGCCGATGCGCCTTTGGCTGCCGTGAGCGCCATACGTTACCGCGACCTCCCTTCTCGTCCGCCCATGCGGACCGCAGCGCGACTCTCGCCGAAGAGCCCCTGCCGTGCAAGGCGCGGTGGAGCGTTTCGTCTGCCGAGTCCACGATGCCACGGGCCTTGCGCTGTAACAGGCGCCCTTCCTCAGTGAGCGTTATTCTGCGACTTCCGCGGATGAACAGCGTGCAGCCAACTTCGCGCTCCAGCTTGGTGAGCTGCTTGGAAAGGTTGGGCTGCGTGATGTGCAGCACCTTCGCCGCGTCCGTGATGGTGCCTTCGCTCGTGACGGCGAGAAAGTAGCGTAGCACCCGAAGCTCCATGTGCCCTCCTGGGATTTGCGTATGCCTAGCATTGACGATGTTACAAAACCTACGGGGTAATGTAACGTATGTGGAAAAGGGTCTGACCCTTTTCCACATTCTATGCCTGAAGCGCAATCGAGAGGCGAAGGTAGAACAGGTCGTCTTGGTCCTTGAAGTCAAGCCCCGTCATCTCGTAGATGCGCTTGAGTCGGTACTTCAGCGTGTTCAGATGCACATGCAGACGACGCGCGCATTCAACCTGGTTGCAGCCCGTCGATACGTAGGCGCAGAGCGTTTCGACGAGTGCCGACTTCGTTTCAGCGTCGTATGCGGCGAGCGTGGAAAGCGCGGGGTGCAGCAAGTCGGCCGAGGCGGGCTCGTTTCTCAGCACGCGCAGCAAGAAGGGAAGCGCCAGGTCGCGGCAGAAGCGCACACCGGGCTCATCGGACGATTCGCTTGCGAACAACGCCTGGCGCCAGGCGGCGGGGGCTTGGCGGATGCTGGCCATGGACATCGAAACGCCGATGGCCGCGCTCTTCACGTTGAAGCGTCGCTCGATTTCGGCCACGAGGTCGCCAATGTTTCTCTCGGCCACGAGAAACGCCACGGCCTCGCCGATTTCGCACGAAAGGCAGGGGATAGGCGTTTTCTCGAGTTCGGTCGCGAGCAGCAGCCGTTGGGTATGGTTGCGGATGGCGAGGCTCTTCACGCATGTCAGGTAAAAACCGTGGGCGCCCTCGACGGTGCCGGCGAGCCGTTCGATCGATTCGTCCGCGATCGGCTTGCCGGCGACGAGCTCTGCTAAGGCCCGATGCTGGGATTGGTGGGGCGAAAGCGCATCGGTGAACTCCCGTGCTTGGGCGATGTGGGAGGCGAACGCGTCTTCGATGCTGATGGCCAGGCCGATGTCGCTCTCTGCGAGCGGGAAGCACATGATAAAGCCGACTGTCTCGTCTCCCTGAACGAGGTACCTGTTCACCGCTGCATACCCGTCGGTGGCGTAGGTTGCCCGTGCTTGATCAGTGAGGTCGTGCAGCACGGTGCCGTCTTTACTGGTGAAATACCCGCCGATCGCCTCGGCGCCGAGGCTGCCGTGCTCTTCGATGCTTGCGCGCAGGCTCGCGTTTGGCAACGCGTCGATATGGAGTCCCGCTAAGAACGATCCGTCAACACCGAACACCAGGAGCGGCGCGTGAACCACCTCGCTGATCAACTCGAGCATTTCATCGAGCCCCCGTCCGAGCGTCGCCGCTTGCATGAGCTTCTGGTCGAGGCCGTTGTAGAAATCGAAGGCCGACAATACGTCGTTGATCAGCTCCTCGTAATCCGAGGCCCGACACACGATGTGGTTCTTGCCGTTCGCCAGTATGAGCGCATCGGCATACTCGGGGTCTTCCAGGTAGTCGCTCGCCTGTCCGATATAGACGTACTCGCGCGACGATTGCCCGCGCCCGCTCGAGAGAAACCTCACGCCGTGAATGGTGCGCTCGTCGTCTTGGGAGCTGTACTCGGCGTCGTACTGGGCGAGGTAGCTTCTTATCATCGACATGCTCAGGTTCATATTCTCACCCTATAACTGTCCAAAATAGCCAAATGGTAGTGAGCCAATTCGCAGAATATCGTATGCCGTAGACGTAGAATACCAGCGTTTCAACAGATAGTATAAGGTCACCGCATGCGAAGTTGGTTGTATGAATCGAAGATTTACCCTTAGTCTCAACTATACAAAGGAGTGTATCGTCATGAGTGATCAGCCGCAATTCGACTTCAAGGCAAACTACTTCAAGTTCCTGCGTCACGAGCCCACGCCTCTTATCCCCAACAGCTTCGTCGGCAACAAGGTCATGGGTTTCGGCGCGATTAACGGTCCGTCGATCGAAAAGGGCGCCCAGTTCGGTGACCATATGGACGGCTTCGGCAACAAATGGGAGTATCCGGCGACCGGCGGCGGCGCGGGCGTGCCCGACGTCACGGTGACCCCGCTTGACGACATCTGCGAATGGCGCGACCAGATCACGATCCCCGATCCGTCGAAGTTCGACTGGAAGGCCGCTTACGCCATGGAATGCCAGATGATCGGCGAGCCCAACCGTGACTTCGAGGCCGTCGACTTCGGCTTCGGCAACGGCGTGTTCGAGCGCCTGGCCG
>CAMPAJ010000336.1 GCA_946631805.1 uncultured Eggerthellaceae bacterium | reverse complement strand
ACGAACTCGACCTGCATCTGGCCCCACATACCCAGCGCGATGACGATCTCGGGGTCGGATTCCTGGCCGCGCACGGTGCAGCTCTCGTACTTCAGCGGGCCCATCTTCATGAACGGACCCGCGCCGAACAGCTCGTAGAACTGCTGGACGGCGGCGTCGATGTCCTTGACGGTATAGGAAAGCTGGTCGGGGCCGAACTTGTTCAGGATGGTCTCGCGATCCTTGGCCATCTGCTTCGCTGCGAAGAACTCCTCTTCGGCGGGCGTGCCCACTTGACCTGGGAATTGCTTGAGCGCGGAAATACCGCCGTCAACAGGCAGGTCGATACCCGTGATGACCGAAGCCGTGTCCTCGGTGAGCCAGCAGATTGCAGCCGCCATTTCCTCGGGTTTGCCGGGACGCTGGATGGCCATCTCGCCAATCTGGCGCGCGACGCTGGGGTCGTTCACGTCACCCATCGGCGTGGAGATGACGCCGGGCGTCACGGTGTTGATGCGCAGCCCCTTGTTGGCGAAGCGCTGCACGTTGCGCAGCGAATAGCGCCAGCTGAAGTACTTGGCCAGACCGTACGTGATGCCACCGAGCGCCTCGGGGCGATTGATGCGCGCGGCAAACGCCTCGGCATCGGCCACCATCACATCGATAAAGTCATCGGCTTCGGGATGGTCCATGTAATCTGGTGCGTCGCCCGTGGGCCCTGCCTTGTACATGCGCTGGTTGATATGTGTCGAGAGCGAATTGACCGTAACCATGCCAGCGCCTTCGGGCATGACCTCGTAGAATTCCTCGATCATGTTGTACACGCCCAAGCCGTTGACCGCCGCGATGAGCTTCGGCTCGCAATGGTGTCCCAAACCCGCAAGGTGCAGTACCGAGTTGATTTCGCCCAAAGACGCCGCCTTCTGGGCAAGCGCCTTCACGTCTTCCCGCTTGGAAATGTCGCACAGCGCGGTTTCGACGCCTTCGATGCCAAGATCGGCAAGCTCGGCCACCACGGCATCGAGCTTTTCCTGGCTCACATCCACAAGGAGCAGCTTCTCGCGTTTCCCCATGATCTTCGCGCACTCAACACCCATGCCACCGGCTCCGCCGGTGATAACGCAAACCTTCATGTCTCCTCCTTCGCTTAAAGCACTCGTCTTTCGTTTGGTACCGCACTTTAAAGTGTAGTAAGCGAAGGGGGTAACGTATGGACACGCTCGCTAGCTGACTGACCCAAAATGAATAGCTACCGATGTGGTCAGGTAGCACCCTGCTGTCCAGAGGGAAGCCTCCCCTGGCCACCGGTCAAAAAATCGCAACCAGCATATGCAGCTGGTTGCGATTCGCAAAGCGAAGAACTCTTGCAGCGCGTTACAGAGCGGCGATAATCGCCTCAACGGAGGCTTTGGCGTCGCCGAGCAGCATGTCGGTGTTGTCGTTGTAGAACAGCGGGTTGACCACACCAGCATAGCCCGCATTGCCCATGGAACGCTTGAAGGCGATAACGCGTCCGGCTTCCCAGACTTTCAGCACCGGCATGCCTGCAATCGGACTACCGGGCTCGGTGAGGGCGGCGGGATTGACGGTATCGTTCGCGCCGATGACCATGACGACGTCCACATCGCCGAAATCGTCGTTGATCTCGTCCATCTCGTACACGGCATCGTAAGGCACCTTGGCCTCTGCCAACAGCACGTTCATGTGGCCGGGCATGCGCCCTGCAACGGGATGGATGCCGAACTTGACGTCAACGCCGCGTTCCTGCAGCTTGCGCGTGAGGTCGGCAACCGGGAACTGCGCCTGCGCAACAGCCATGCCGTAACCGGGCGTGATAACGACCGTCTTGGCTTCCTTCAGCGCTGTAGCGGCCTCAGCCGGGGTGATTTCGGTATGCGTGCCGTAATCCTTCTGCTCGCCCGAGCCACCCGAGGTCGCGCCGTCGCCGAAACCGCCGAGGATAACGCTGACGAACGAGCGGTTCATGCCCTTGCACATGATGTAGGACAGGTACGCACCGGAAGAACCCACGAGCGAGCCCGTGATGATGAGCAGGTCATTGCCCAGCGTGAAGCCGGCCATGGCCGCAGCCCAACCTGAATAGGAGTTGAGCATCGAGACGACGACCGGCATGTCGCCGCCGCCGATGGCAAGCACAAGGTGAGCGCCGAGCACGAGCGAAATGACCGTGATGATGATGAGCGGCACGAGGCCGGCCTCGACGCCCGTCGTATTGATGAGCCACCCGATGCAGGCCAGGCACACGATGACCATGATCGCGTTTATGGCATTGCGACCGGGAAGCATGAGCGGCTTGCCCGAAATCTTGGCGGACAGCTTGAGGAACGCGACGATGGAGCCCGTGAACGTCACGGCGCCGATGAAGATGGCCAGTCCGACTTCGCCCAGATGATACGCGTTCATCGCTCCCTCGAAATAGCCACCTGGCTCGGTGAGGAACGAGTTGAAGCCGACGAGCACGGCAGCCAGACCGACGAACTGGTGCAGCATGGCGACGAGCTGCGGCATCTCGGTCATCTGGACCTTGACGGCGCGCCACACGCCGATTGCGGCGCCGATGGCGATGCCGACGACCATGAGGCCGGCCGTCTGCATGGCGACTTCCGCGCTACCGGCAAGCGTCACGACGATGACGGCCACGAGGGCAAGCGCCATGCCGATGACG
>CAMPAJ010000335.1 GCA_946631805.1 uncultured Eggerthellaceae bacterium | reverse complement strand
CCCTTGGACAATATGCCGAGCTTTTTGTAGAAACGCGAAACCAAGCGCGCGACCGTGGTTTTTCCCGTGCCCGGGTTGCCGTAGAACACCAAGTGGAGCGACAGCGCGTTCTGCTTGATGCCGTGCTCCTCGCGCGCTTTCTGGATGCGCGCGAGGTTGACGAGCGACGATATCTCCTGTTTTACGCGCGCCATGCCGGTGAGCGAATTGAGTTCCTCGAGGAGCTCTTCGAGCGTGGCCTCATCTTCAGGCTCTTCGGCTTGCGCTTCGGCTTCGGTTGCTTCTTGCTGGCCTTCTGCGCTGCGCTCTTGGGCGCTCGAGGCGGCTGCGGTGCTGCCGTTGCCGTCCGTGGCAGCCGTGTTGCCGCGTTCGCTGCCGTAGCTCGGGGACAGCGCAAGCGCCGAGACGCGCGGCTTGCCTTCCCACGAGTCCAGCTTTTCGACGAGCAATTCTTGGATAGCCGTCATGAGGGCCGTGAAACGATTGACCTCTTCGTCGGCCATGGCGCCGTCGCAGATGAGGATTTCCTCGCACAGCGTCTTGCATGTGCGCAACAGCAGCTCTGCGCAACTGTCGTCGGGGTTTTTCGTTTCGGCGTACAGGAGGTTGTCGTAGACGACGGCGGCTACGAACGACTGCGGGGGCGTGTTGAAGAAACTGGCGCTGGCCTCGTTTCCAGCTTCTGCATGCTCGTGAACTGCCGCTTCGTCGAGCTCGAGGCCCAGCGCGCTGTTGATGAGCGCGAGCTCCTCGGGTTTTACGTTTTCATCCACGAGCGCCATGTGGCACGCAATCGATTTCAGGTCATGGTCGACTTGCTCGAGGATGCTGCGGTTCAGGTAGTCGCGCATGCGGTTGTCGTTGTCGGCGTCGAGCTCGTCGAAGCGCTGTGCATAGCAGCGGATGCGCTCGACGGAGGACGTCATGGATCCGCCGATCATGTTCCAGATCAAGGCGCTTGCGTCAGATGCGGGGTTCAAGATGTTGATCCCGCTGATGGAGCTGATGTCGCTGGCCTTGATCGGCTCGTGCCCGATGCGCTCCGCAAGCGAATCCGTGATGCCCCCATCTGCGGGCGGGCTCTTCAGCCAATCGCCGATGGAGTCAAGGAAGTCGAGCATCTTCGAGGACGGGAAACTCTCGCCGCATGAAAGGCATGTGAACCGATCAGCCTGAAAGTCGAGGGTGCTGCTTCCGCAAGTTGGGCACTTCATGTTCCATCACCAGTTTCGCTCATCGAATTGCTTTACGTCATAATACGCCACGAAACGAACGCTCCCAGCGGCATTTAGCGTCTACGTCAAAGGGCCAGGAACACCCTCAGGAACGTTTGGACCCAGATAGGCAGCCCCGAGAGGGGGAGGCGGGGTCGTGAGCGATTCTGCAGGCACTGTTCCTGTCATCCACCTAGGTTAGCCGAAGCCAAGCGAACGGCCCCGCCTCCCCCTCTCGGGGCGGTGGGACGGCAAGCCAAAGCCAGGCGAACGCCCACCACCATCCTGAACAAGGCGAGTAGTTTCGAGGCTGGCTCGGGCAGTGGCATCGTGCCGTCAAATCCTCCACCCACCGAACAGCGCCGCGATATCGAAGAAGTACAGCATGGCCAAAAACAGGTACATGCCGAACAGCCCAAACGCAAGGGCATTGGCGACGCCGCGAGGCATGCGGCGCAGGGCGGTATCCATGAGCGGATAGAACACCCACACGATGAGCGTGGCAGCTATGCTGTAGGTCATCGAGTTTTGCAGGCACACCTGTCCCATGAAGTTGAAGGGGAGCGCACGGTAGTCCCACAGGCTGTAATCCCTGTTGGCAATCATGCCGGTCGTGAAGTCGATGCCCGTGCACACGAGCGCGTTGAGCAAGAAGCTCAGGAGGATGGCGATCCACAGGTGGCCTTCCGTCTTTTTGACGAGCCAGCGCGATGCGGGATGCAGCAACAACACGATGGCCACCGCCGCCGCGCCCTCTGCGGTGAAGGGGAACAGCCACTGGCTCCAGAGCATCGCGTTCGAGGGGTCGTAGTCGCCCATGAACACGCCTGCAATGATGAGCTGGCAGAACAGCATCTCGGCCCAATGGCCCAACAGCGAGAATACGATGAAGTAAATGACGAGGTCCCGCCAGAACACGCGCGTGCGTACCCGCTGCCGCATGGGAACATCCCAGCTGTGCCCGCCAATGGTTTCGGTTGCGAGGTCCGGAGGTTGGTTGAGCGCGCGTCTTGATGCCGGAGACGCCAAGAGGTATGCCGCAACCGCGACGGCGCCTGCATATTCCAAGATTGCGATCGCCGTCGTGGCGGGTTGCCCGATGTAGCGCGCGAGCGTGTCGAGCGCGCCGAACGCCGCATGGTCGACCAGGGCAAGCGCTGCATAGGAAAGCGCCGTGGCGGCTCCGACGAATCGTGCGCTGCGCGCATGTTGGGATATGAGCCACATTGTGACCGTGCCGCCCGCCATGAGCACGAGCACGCGCGCCATGCTGATGTCGTACTCGAACATATGCGGAGAGCACAGGAAACCGAATATGAGGGCGAGCAGCATCGTGCAAGCGAAATACATTTGGCACAAGCGCACGCCCCTCGGCAGGTCGCTCATTCCGGCTCCTAAATAGCTGCCGAAGAAGCCGAAGTACGAACCGATGTTGTATTCCACCTCCGCCACG
>CAMPAJ010000334.1 GCA_946631805.1 uncultured Eggerthellaceae bacterium | reverse complement strand
TGATTTCGGGCTCAAGACGATTTGCGTCGGGAGACGCTCGTCGGCATGTGCGGACCTGGATGTTGCATCGCTTGACGAGCTGCTCTAGGGAAACGATTGATTATTCGCTGAGGAATGAGTCGGAAGATCTGTTCTTCCGTCCATTTCGTGAACCAGTGCAGTAAAAACGCGTTTCCGCAGGGCGTCGCCTAGCGATTAGGCTCGCCTGCGCGGTAATCCTTGTCGAGTTCGACGAGCTCCCGGAACCGGGGGCTTTCCGATGCAAGGGATTCAGGTGATCCATCGAGCTCTATCATGCCGTTTTCGAAGAGCACGACGCGGTCGAACTGCTCGACGTTGGCAAGATGGTGCGTAATCACGATAAGCGTCTTGCTTGCGCACAGGTTCAGGAGCGCGCGCAGGAGGTCCCGCTCGGTTTCGGGATCGAGTGCGCTGAAGGGCTCGTCTACAAGCACGATGGGGGTATCGGCGACGAAGAGGCGTGCCAGCGCCACGCGATGTGCCTCGCCGCCCGAAAGTCCGATGCCCGTTTCGCCGATTACGGTGTCGAGCCCCTGCTCGAGCCCGTCGAGCTTATGCTTGAGGCCGACGGCCTCGAGAACGTGTTCGAGCTTTTCGTCGTTGGCTTCCAGGACGCCAAGGGTCAGGTTTTCGCGCAGCGTCCTGTTGAACAAGTAGGGCGTTTGCCCAAGATAGCCAACCAAGGCGCCAGCACCGTCGCTCGTAGGTTGGCCAAACGCGTGCACGTATCCCGAATCTGGACGGATAACGCCCCGAATGAGCTGTGCCAACGTGCTCTTCCCGGCACCGCTCCTCCCGAGCAACACCAGGGTTTGGCCAGCTGGGATTACAAGCGACACGTCACAGACGACCGGGTTCGGTCTTTCGGATTGCGCGTTTGCGGGCGCTGGCGCATTACCCGGGTAGGCATACGTCACATGGTCGAGTTCGAGGGCATTGCAATCCGAAGTCACGTCAAGTGGTTGAATCGTAGTTCTGGCGGTGCTTGCGGGCCCGTCGCCGATATATGTATCGAGCCGCTCTATGGCATCCGTATGGTTCGGCGATTGGGCAAGGGCGGCGGGCAGGACGCTGAGTGATTCGATTATCGGGAAGAATCCGAGCACGAACGCTGCAATCCAGTTGGCGGAAGACGGGTCGGATCCGAAGGCACCCGCAGACCAGGCCATCACAAGGCAGACCGAGCCTCCCAAGAGCAGCGTCGATGCGAGTGAAAGCGAGCGCACGGTTAGCCGAATGCGCATTTCGACATCGCGAATATCGTCATCGGCGCTTGCGTTGCGCTCGATTGCATCGGCGCCGCGGTTGGCGAGCACCCAGTCGAGCGACCCCATCACGTCGTCTGTCAATCCTTCGAAGTGGGACGTGCGCTGCTTGCGAACGTAAAACGAGAGGGCACGCGTGGCGAGCAGTGACGCCAAGGGCAGCAAGACGGCGGTCAATGCAAAGACGAGCAGCATTACGAGGGCGAACGGGATCGAGAAGCAACCGAAGGCAATGGCTGCGCACAGGGCGAGCAGCAACGCGATGGCGGTGGGGAGCACCACGCGCAGGTAGAGATTCTGCAAATGGGCGATATCGTCGGCAAGGATGCTCAGGTACTCGGCCGCCGCCCTTTCACGCGCGGGGTCGCCTATGCGTGCCTCGATTGCCCGGTACAGCGAAAGGCGCAAATCAGAGGTGATCTTTAGCACCCAGTCGTGGCTGACGAGACGTTCAAGGTAGCGTGCGAAGGGCCTTCCGAAACCAAAGAGCTGAACGAAGGCGACGGGAATCATGATGGCGAACAGCGTGATGCCCGGCTGAGCGGTTCCGCTGATCAGATACCCCGACGTGAACATGAGCAGCGCTGCGCACCCGGAGGCGACAAGGCCGAGCACGAGGGCGACAGCGACCGAGCGCTTGTAGCGCGAAAGGAACTCGCCGAGCCATGCAGGAAGGGAAAGCCTAGTCACAGCCGCTCACCTCCCCGATTGCACTGTCGGCGACCATAACGCCTCGGTCAAGCTCGATGACTCGGTCCACATCTCTCGCCCAATGAAGGCGATGCGTTGCGAGCACGGCGAGCTTCCCTTGCATGGCAGAGAGCATGCACGGTTTGAGGTCGAGCTCGGTTTGAAGGTCGAGGTGGGCCGTTGGCTCGTCAAACACGAGAATGCGGGCTTGTTCGTCAAGCAGCACGCGTGCAAGGGCGATGCGATGGGCTTGTCCGCCCGAGAGCCCGCGCGCACCTTGCCCGACTACGGTCATAAGGCCGTCTGGCAGGTCGTCGACGAACGCGTCAAGGCCGACAAGCTCGATGACATGCTCGACGTCGGCGAGCGAAGAGGCGGGGGAGTAGAAGCGCACGTTTTCGAGCAGCGTAGCGTGAAACAGATAGGGGTATTGCGGTATGTAGCGTACATGGCGCCTCCAGGCCTCGCTGCGAAGGTCTACGGGCTTGCCGTCGAGGGCGATGCAACCGCCCGTCGGTGCGGCGAAACCTGCAACGATGTTCGCAAGCGTGCTTTTTCCCGAGCCGCTCGCGCCTATCAAGGCGATTCGCTCGTTTCCCCTGACCGTAAACGAAACAGGACCGATTTGAGCACCGTTCTCGTAGCGGAGCGAAACGTCGCGGAACTCCAGGACGCTCTCTTCTGACCAAGGAGCCGGGGAAAGGGGAGTGCGGTCC
>CAMPAJ010000333.1 GCA_946631805.1 uncultured Eggerthellaceae bacterium | reverse complement strand
AGCGTTGCGGCTCGGCGTGGCCCCTTCGCTCGTGGCCAAGCAATGCTGCGCGTCAGCGTATTTGCGCGGCGCCTTTTTGGGCAGCGGGTTCGTATCGGACCCGCGCGGCGACTTCCATTTCGAGATCACGGTGGAGTCGAAGGAAATGGCCGAGGACCTCGTGCGCATCATGGGCGAGAAGAACATAAAGGCGCGCATAATGCAGCGCCGTTCGTCGTTCGTCGTCTACATGAAGTCGGGGGAGGCCATCCTGGAGTTCCTCGCCTTCGTGGGCGGACATCAAAGCGCGCTGGTCATGGAAAACGCCCGCGTGGTGAAGAGCGTGCGCAACGATGTGAACCGCCAGACGAATGCCGAGGTGGCCAACCAGAAGAAGGCCGTGTCGGCGTCAATCGACCAGATCTACGCGATGCGCGTCGTGCTCGAGGCGTATGGCGTCGAGAAGCTTCCGCCCGCGCTGCAGGAGATCGTGCGCCTGCGCGTGGCTTACCCGGACGCCACGCTCAAGGAGCTCGGCGAGCGCGCTAATCCACCGCTTTCCAAATCGGCCGTGTACCATCGCATTCGCCGCATCGAGCAGATGGCCCGCGAGCTCAGCTAGTGCATTAAAGGGGACAGTCCCCTTTAATGCATTGCAAAACCGATGACGCGCTGCGGCGGAGATCATCCCTTTGTTCCTATGGTCGCGTTCTCTTGTGCCCGAACGTAGCTATTTTGCTATAAGCGCAGAGTTAACACGAGACAAATGAGCTGGTGAAATGTCAATTACGTGTCGCTGGCAACATTTTAGGAGTCGATCACTACTATTTTTTTCACGAATCCCCTATGTGGAGTACAATAGGACGGTTCGTTAAGAAAGGGGAAGATACTATGACAATCAAAGTTGGTATTAACGGCTTCGGTCGTATTGGCCGCCTAGCCTACCGCACCATGGCCAACGATCCCGATATCGAGGTCGTCGCAGTTAACGACCTTGGTGACATTCCGACAATGGCCCACCTGCTCAAGTACGATTCCGTACACGGCCGTGCGTTCGAAACCGTCGAGGCTACCGAAGACAGCATCATCGCCGACGGCAAGGCCATCAAGGTCCTGTCCGAGCGCGAGCCGAGCAAGCTGCCCTGGGGCGAGCTGGGCGTCGATATCGTCATCGAGTCCACCGGCTTCTTCACCGATGGCACCAAGGCGAAGGCCCATCTCGACGCCGGCGCAAAGAAGGTCATCATCTCGGCTCCCGGCAAGAACGTCGACAAGACGATCGTCATGGGCGTTAACGAGGGCGACTACGACCCCGCGACGGACAACATCGTCTCCAACGCCTCGTGCACGACGAACTGCCTCGCACCGTTTGCGAAGGTCCTGCTCGACAACTTCGGCATCAAGCGCGGCTACATGAACACGATTCATGCCTACACGAACGATCAGCGCATCCTCGACCTTCCGCACAAGGACCTGCGTCGCGCCCGCGCTGCCGGCCTTTCCATGATCCCCACCACGACGGGCGCTGCCCGCGCCGTGTCGCTCGTCCTTCCCGAGCTCGCCGGCAAGCTCGACGGCTTCGCGACCCGCGTTCCCACGCCTGACGGATCGATGGTCGACCTGACGGTCGAGCTCGAGCGCGATGTGACGATCGAGGAGGTCAACGCTGCGATGAAGGCTGCCGCAGAGGGCCCGCTGGCGGGCATCCTCGAGTACACCGAGGATCCGCTGGTTTCCATCGACATCGTCGGCAACCCGCATTCGTCGATCTTCGATGCGGGCCTGACCATGGTGATTGGCGGCAAGAGCAACCTCGTCAAGTGCGTGTCCTGGTACGACAACGAGTGGGGTTACTCCAACCGCGTTAAGGACCTCGTCAAGATAATGCTCTAACCGCAGCTCGAGTTGCGCCCCCATGGACGCTTAAATGGGGCATAATCTTTTGTAACGCGGCGCTCGGGCGTTCCGGTTTGCAGTATGTAACGCATAGGCTCGGGGCACTCGGGCGCCACTTGCATCTATGGCACAACGTCATGGAGCATCGCCGAATCTAGGTAGGAGGATCTGATGGCAGACATCAAGACAATCGATCAGCTCGAAGCGGCGGGCAAGAAGGTTCTTGTGCGCGTGGACTTCAACGTGCCAGTCAAGGATGGCGTCGTAACCGACGACACGCGCATCCGCGCTGCGCTTCCCACCATCAAGAAGCTCGTCGAGCAAGGAGCGCGCGTTATCCTCATGAGCCACCGCGGACGTCCGTCGGGCACGGGCTTCGAGGAGGAGTTCTCGCTCCGCCCTGCCGCATTGCGCTTGGCTGACCTGCTTGGCAAACCTGTTGCCTTCGCCTCGGACATCGCTGGCGAAGATGCGCTGGCAAAGGCCGCCGCACTGAAGGACGGCGACGTCCTCATCGTCGAGAACCTCCGCTTCGACAAGCGCGAGAAGAAGAACGACCCCGAGTTCTGCGAAGAGCTTGCAAAGCTCGGCGAAGTATACGTGAACGACGCGTTCGGCACCGCTCACCGCGCTCATGCTTCAACGGCCGGCGTGGCCAAGCTGCTCCCCGCGTATGCGGGCTACCTCATGCAGCGCGAGGTGTCCACGCTCACCGGCATGCTCGACAACCCCAAGCGCCCGTTCGTCGCGATCCTTGGCGGAAGCAAGGTTTCCGACAAGATCCAGGTCATCGACGCGCTCATGGACAAATGCGACACGT
>CAMPAJ010000332.1 GCA_946631805.1 uncultured Eggerthellaceae bacterium | reverse complement strand
GCCAGCGCCTTGGCCAGCTCCGTCTTGCCCACGCCCGTCGGGCCGAGGAACAGGAACGAGCCGATCGGGCGATCCGGGTCCGAAAGCCCCGCGCGGTTGCGCCGGATGGCGCCCGCCACGACGTTCACGGCCCTGTCCTGGCCGATGACGCGCTCATGGAGCTTGGCTTCCAAATCCACGAGCTTTTCCATCTCGCCCTTCATCATCTTCTGGACCGGGATGCCCGTCCAAGCGCTCACGACCTCGGCGATCTCCTCTTCGGATACCTCCTCCTTCAGAATCGCACCCGACTCCTGGCGCTCGTTGAGCGCACGCTCAGCGTCTTCCAGCTTCTGGCGCAATTCCGGAATCGTCGCAAAGCGCAACTCCGAGGCACGCGACAGGTCGCCCTCGCGGGCAGCGCGCTCTTCCTCGAGCTGCGCCGCATCGAGTTCGGTCTTGAGGTTCTGCACGTTGACGATGGCGTCCTTCTCGTTCTGCCATTCGGCCTTGCGCGCATCAAGCTGCTCCTGGGCGGTGGCTATGTCGCGCCGCAGGGCTTCGAGACGTTCCATGGAAGCCTCGTCGGTTTCCTTCATGAGCGCCTGCTCCTCGATTTGCATCTGCGTGAGCTTGCGCGCCGCCGCGTCGACCTCTTCGGGCATCGAGTCGATTTCGATACGAAGGCGGCTTGCCGCCTCGTCCATCAAGTCGATGGCCTTGTCGGGCAAGAAACGGTCGGCGATATAGCGGTTGGAAAGCTCCGCTGCCGCGACAATCGCGCCGTCGGTGATGCGAACGCCGTGGTGAATCTCGTATTTCTCCTTGAGGCCACGCAAGATGGCGATCGTGTCCTCGACGGACGGCTCGCCCACGACAACCGGCTGGAAACGGCGCTCGAGGGCCGCGTCTTTCTCGATGTACTTGTGGTACTCGTCCAACGTCGTGGCACCGATAGCGTGCAGCTCGCCACGCGCGAGCGCCGGCTTGAGCATGTTGCCCGCATCGATGGTGCTGTCGCCGCCCGAACCGGCGCCGACGATGGTGTGAAGCTCGTCGATGAACAGGATGATGCGCCCGCCGGAATCCTTGACCTCGCGCAGCACGGCCTTAAGACGGTCCTCGAACTCGCCGCGGTATTTGGCGCCCGCCAGCATGGACGCGATGTCCAAGCTGATGATGTCGCGGTCCTTCAGGCTGTTGGGAACGTCGCCCGCCACGATTCGCTGCGCCAGGCCTTCGACGATGGCCGTCTTGCCGGTACCGGGCTCGCCGATGAGCACGGGGTTGTTCTTCGTGCGGCGGCTGAGCACCTGGATGGTGCGGCGAATCTCCTCGGTACGGCCGATAACCGGATCGAGCTTGCCCTCGCGGGCCTGCTGCGTAAGGTTCTGGCCGTACTGGTTAAGGGCGTCAAGCTCCATCTTGGACGTCTGGTCCGTCACGCGCGCATCGCCGCGCAGCTGATCATACGCCTCTTCCACGGTCTTGGCCGTAACGCCGGCGGCATTGAGCACGCGCCCGGCGTCGCCCTTGTCGGCCGCCAAGGCGATGAGCAGGTGCTCGGTCGTCGCGTAGCTATCGCCCATTTTCTCGGCCGCCTTAACGGCCCCGTCGATAACCTTCAGAAGGTCGCTCCCCGGGATGGTCATGGCTCCGCTCACCTTGGGCTTGCCCTCGATGACGGCGTTGACGTTACGCTTGAGCGACGCCGGATCGGCGCCGATGCGCTTGAGGATGGCCTCCAGGTTATTCTCGGAAGCATCCAACACTGCCTTCAGCAGGTGAATCGGCTCGATGACGCTCGCCTCCGCGTCGCCGGCCACGCCCATCGAGGCCTGAAACGCCTCCTGGGCCGATAAGCTCAGTTTATCAAGTCTCATAGGAACTCCTTCCTAGTGGTTTTGCTACCTGACGCGCCTAATCGCCAGCGTCGTGCTCGACTGCACGAGGTCGTTGACGCTGGCACGCGTCTCGAGTTCGTGCACGCGATCGGCCAGGCGACGCACGCGGCGATGCAGGTCGTCGATTTCGCTATCGCGCTCGTTCAGGCGCCCTTGCAGGTCGAGAATCCGGATGACGCCCGCCAGGTTGATGCCCTCGTCGGTCAGCTCGTTGATAAGCGCGAGCCGCTCGATGTCGGCCTGCGAGTACATGCGCGTGTTACCGCGCGTTCGCTGCGGCGTGACCAAGCCCTTTTGCTCGTACGAGCGCAATGTCTGGGGATGCATGCCCGCCAGCTCGGCTGCGACGCCGATCATGTACAGCGGCCTATTCCTATCTTGCTCGTTCATCGCTCACTCTTTTCTCGAAATCGGGGGAACGCCCCGCCTGCATACGCTATGCGCTTGCCGCCACGAAGTCTTCCAGGGCCTTGCGCTGGCCCTCGTTCAAGACCGTGGGCACGGGAACCTCGATGGTTATCTTGAGGTCGCCGTTTCCGGTCCCCTTGACGCGCGGCGCGCCTTTGCCCCTGACGTACAAAACCGTACCTGCCTGGGTACCTGCAGGAACCTTGACACGCACCTTCGAACCGTCCGGGGCAGGCACGATCACGCTCGTGCCCAACGCCGCCTCGGCAAAGCTCACCTTCACGCTGGTCAGCACATCTGCGCCCTTGCGGCTGAAGTGCGGATGCGGCGCGATCCTCGTGGTCACGAGCAAGTCGCCCGCCGGTCCGCCGTTTCGGCCGGGAACGCCTTGGCCCTTGAAACGCATGCGG
>CAMPAJ010000331.1 GCA_946631805.1 uncultured Eggerthellaceae bacterium | reverse complement strand
CCACCAGCGCGCCTCCGCAAGCGACAGGGGTTGCACGGCACCCGCCTCGTTGTTCGCCTTAGAGCCCACTACCTCTTCACCGGCGCACTGCGCCTACCCTGCCTTCTCTTCGCTTCCACACCCATCGCTCCCATCTTACAAGCAAATGTTAAAGTAGGGTAACACGGCAGCGTTCCCATCGCCCAAACGTCCCCCGTCTTTAGCCAGGAGGGGAGTATCCCCTCCTGGCTAAAGACGGGGGCAACAGATTAGGGGGAATGCGCGTTATCGCCAGCTGAAAACGATACAATGCTTTATACGTATGCGAAAAGCCGAAACGCTCGGAAACCGCACGCGAAGCAGGGCGTGGCAAGACCGCCCTCAAGCACAAGGAGCACCCGCATGCTGAAGAGCCATGAGAAGTTCCATTCCGCCAACGGCAAGCGGCAGATCCTCGTCGTCGATGACGAGGCGTTGAACCGCGATATGCTCGGCGCGATACTCGAGAGCGACTACGAGATAATCTACGCGGAAAACGGCGAGGACGCCCTCGCCCAGATGCGCGCCAACAAAGACATGATCTCGCTCGTGTTGCTCGACATACTGATGCCCGTCATGTCGGGCCTCGAGGCGCTGAAGGCGGCCAAAGCCGACCCGGAGCTCGCGCACATCCCCATCATCGTGACCACCGCGGAGCGCGATGCCGAAGTCGAGAGCCTGAAGCTGGGCGCCACCGACTTCATCCCGAAGCCCTACCCCGCCTTCGACGTCATCCACGCACGCGTGCTGCGCACGATCGAGCTGTTCGAGGACCGCGACATCATTCAGTCGACGGAGCGCGATACGCTCACCAACCTGTACAACAAGGAATACTTCTACCGGTACGCCGAGCAGTTCGACCAGCACCACAAAGGCGCGAGCATGGACGCCGTGGTCGTCGACGTGAACCACTTCCACATGATAAACGAGCGCTATGGGCGCACGTACGGCGACGACGTGCTGCGCCGCATCGGCGAGCAGCTGCGCGGCATGGTGAGCGAAGACGGCGGCATCGTGTGCCGCCAGGAGGCCGATACCTTCCTCGTGTACTGCCCGCACCGCGACGACTACGAGCAGATCATGGAAAGCGCCTCGACGAGCATCACCGAGGCGGACTCGTCGGGCAACCGCGTGCGCCTGCGCATGGGCGTGTACTCGAACGTCGACAAGTCCATCGACATCGAGCGGCGCTTCGACCGCGCCAAGATGGCAGCCAATTCCGTGAAGGACTCGTTCGCGAAAGGCATCGGCTCATACGACAGCGAGCTGCATGAGCGCGAGATCTACGCCGAGCAGCTCATCGAGGACTTCCCCGTTGCCATCGAGAACCGGCAGTTCGAGGTGTACTACCAGCCCAAATTCGACGTGCGACCGGACACGCCCATCTTGGCGAGCGCCGAGGCGCTCATACGCTGGAAGCATCCCGACCTGGGCATGATCAGCCCCGGCGTGTTCATTCCGCTGTTCGAGGACAACGGGCTCATCCAGAAACTCGACACGTTCGTGTGGCAGGAAACCGCGCGGCAAGTGCGCGCGTGGAAGGAGGAGCTCGGCTATTCGGTGCCGGTGTCGGTGAACGTGTCGCGCATCGACATGTACGACGAGACGCTTGCCGACAAGCTGTACGCCGTGGTCGAAGCCGAAGGCCTTACGGGCAGGGACCTGATGCTCGAAGTGACCGAATCGGCTTACACGCAAGACTCCGGGCAGATCATCGAGACGGCCGAGAAGCTGCGCGCGTTGGGCTTCCAAATAGAGATGGACGACTTCGGCACGGGCTATTCGTCGCTGAACATGCTTTCCGATCTGCCCATCGACGCGCTGAAGCTCGACATGCAGTTCATCCGCAACGCCTTCAAGCAGGGCGGAAACACCCACATGCTCGAATTGATCATAGGCATCGCAGATCGCCTGTCGGTGCCCGTCATCGCCGAGGGCGTCGAGACCGAAGAGCAGCTGCGCGCGCTGAAGGGCCTCGGATGCGACCTGGTGCAGGGCTACTTCTTCTCGCGGCCCGTGCCCGCCCACGATTTCGAGCCGTTCATCCTGCAAAAGAAAGAAGCTGACAACGCCGCGCGCCTGGGCCTTGCCCCCGTAGGTGCGCACGGGGCGACCGATGCGGAAACGCAGGCGCAGCAAGCCAAGTTCGACCTCATGCGCAACCGCATAACGCCTGTCGACCGCCAGGAACCCGAAGAGGAGGAAGAAGACGAGTTCACCGTCGAGCATACGGCCATCCATTTGAAGACGGCGTCGATCTGCTTTGCCGTGCTGGCGCTGCTCGCCGCCCTTGCACTGCTCATCGCCGACCTGTTGGTCGTAAACGGCTACGAGCGCATGGAAGCCGCGAGCGACCGCTACATCGCAGCGCAAATGGCCGCGAGCGAAATGGAGTCGGGGTCGGATTACCTGACCGACCGCGTGCGCTGCTTCGTCGTGACCGGCGAAATCGAGTACCTGCACGACTTCGTGGAGGAAGTCGACGAGACGAAGCGCCGCGACAAGGCGGTCGAGAGTCTGGAAAACCTGCTCGAAGACGACGATAGCACCGCCTTGAGCAACCTGAACGCGGCGTTGACCCTTTCCAACGAGCTCATCCGCTTCGAGAACAAGGCGATGCGCCTCATGCTCGAGACCGGCGATTACGACCTGTCGCAAGTGCCCGATCGCATAGCGAACATCACGCTCACGCCCGATGAGCAGGCCATGACCGACGGCG
>CAMPAJ010000330.1 GCA_946631805.1 uncultured Eggerthellaceae bacterium | reverse complement strand
GGTCTTTCGGCGCAGTGCAGCTTGGCGATTTGGAACCGGGAACCTGGCGGTTGCTGACCGCTCCCGAGATCGAGCGGTTGCTCGATGGAGGCAAATAAACCATAACGCCATTTTTGAATACACGTGATGATAGTGGTAAATAATATACAAGAACGTGTAAATAAAATAAATATTACCAGTACAAATACTAGAATTCTTATTGGCTAAGGAATGCTACTGACGGTTTACCGATGTCTCCCCGTCTACTCCCATGCTGTTCGTGATTGCATCTCCCGCTCGCTTCTCGTTATAAACGGGGAAGGCGGTAGCTCGTTTTGGATGGGTGTTCGACCCCATTGGCTGCAGGTTTTAGACTTCTTCCGCGGAGGAGGACGTCTCGGAAGAAGGTGCTTCCGAGGGCTTGACGGCGGGTAGCTGGGTGGAATGGGCGGACGCCGAAACAGCTTCGGTTGCCGACGTGGACGGTGCCTCAGACGGTGCCTCAGACGGTGTTTCCGACGATGTCGTCGATGCTGTCTCAGAGGGCGTCTCAGACGACGGTTCCGCTGCTGTAGACGAAGAAGCGTCGGACGACGTTTCCCCGGATGAAGCCTCGGCGGATGACGACGACGATGAAGCCGACGCTTCCTGCGTGACGGGCGCGGCGGCGGGGCCGACGCAAGAAGCGCATCCGTTCAGGGCCGTCAACGCGAAGGCGACGACGAACGCCAGGGCGAATAGCAGATACTTCAAGATTTTCAGGATCTTCTCCCAGACCGATGCCTTGCTGTCGCGATGCGTGTCATCGGGGTTGTCGGGAAGCGAAGTAGGGTTGTCGAGGTTGATGACGTGCACGATGGGCACGGCTTCGGGCAACGGGAAGTCGGTGTGGTTGAGCGGCGCGGCCGAAAGCGTCGCGGCGAGCATGGTGGCGACGGCGGCTTTGCCTGCGATGCCGCGGAGGTTCTCGGGCATCAGGTCGTCTTCGGTGTCGGCGACGATTGGGGAGGGCGCAGGCGCCGGCTCGGGCAGGCCGCGCAACTCGATGTAATGAGGCTCCACGGCCGTATCGTGGCTCGCGAGCACCTCCACGCAACGGGGGTCTTCGCTTTGAGCGCGGATCCACGCGAGCGATTCGCGTTGCTTATCGCGATCGGTCGCCACGCCGGGCAGCACCATGTCGCGCCACGAGCGCTCACCGTACGCTCCATCGGAACAGAGCAATACGAAGCGGCCGTCTTCGCCGGTCACTTTCACCGCGAACAAACCGTCTGAATGCCCGGGTATGGCGATGCACACGATTGACCCGTCGCCGAACAGGTCGAATGAGTGCCCGAATGGACCTTCGCCGTGCACCGTCTTGTCTTGGGCGGTGACGGAGCCGTCGTTGCGTAGTTCGGTCTCCACGTCTTGCTCGCTACCCATGGGCACGACGTTGTTCCATTCGAAGGTGGTCAAGCCGCAGTCGTCCCACCATTGCGCTTGATAGCGCAGGCGCGCCCGCGCGTTCTTCTGCACGCTTGCAAGCTCGTCGGCCGAAGTGAGCACGCGGGGCGCTCCCTTGAGGTCGCGAAGGCCGCTAACGTGGTCGCAGTCGAGGTGGGTGAGCAGCACGCATGCTAAGTCTTCGGGCGCAAGTCCGCGCTCGGCGAGCTGCTCGGCGACCGTGCAGCCCCTGTCGACCATGCCCTGGTTCACGCGGAAAAGCCGCCTTGAGCCGAGCGCGGCGATTTGCGCCGACTTATCGTATGTGCCGTGGGGGCTCATGGCGCGCCCCCAGCCGGTGTCGACGAGCACGAACCCGCGGGGATGGTCGATGAGGTAGGCGAACACGGGGAGCCACAGGCGGTCGTCTTGCCGTGTGAACAGGCCGGATACCGCAAGCATGCTTGCAGATTCACCGCCAAACGGAAGTGCCGGCGCCACGCACACGTCGCCTGCGTGCATCACCTGTATGCGGATGTCCATAACCGCCTCCCCGTTCGCGTGTTCGGTTAGACGCTCGCTCCGCGGGCGTTTGTAACCGCCGCGCAATCCTATCGGATGGGAGGCGGTTTAAGAGGGAGGAACCCGTTCTGTCGCTCGAATGTTACGCAGCAAATCGCCCGGCTTGACAGCCAGCGTGCCAGCTGGAGCCGCATGATGCGAACCCTTACCCCGACCCCTGGGGCGATTGCGCGTTTATTGGGCGCTTATGCCGCATGTGCCCCAGGGGGGCTCGTATGGCGCATGCACCCCAGCGCATGTGCCCCAGGGGTGCTCGTATATTTGCCGCATGGGCGCATGTGCCCCAGGGGTGGTTGTTTAATGCGCTGACAATGCCGTTTATCCCCGGGCGAATGCGTCCGGTGTGGTTATTGTTCGGGCATGCGGCTTCAGTAAGTTTGTTTACGATTGAGGTTGAAGATGCTGGAAAGGCACAGGGCCGTTCGGCTCCCGCTAGTAGCGGGTCCACACCTCGAAGCCCTCGCTCCTCAATTCCGAGCGGGTGATCACGCGGCCCCAGTGCATCGAGCTGTTGAAATTGCCCTCGACGACCTTGACCGATGACGCTTTCTTGTAGAGCACGACGACCGAATGGTAGCCGCCGATGCGTATATGGTCTCCCACCTTTATCTTCTTGAAATTGGAGTGGACCTTCAGCGGCGCGTACTTGCCGAAGGCCTTGTCCGATGCGATGCCGGCGAAGGCGATGCCGCCTGAGCAATACGCGTTTGCAGCGTCCCAGAAGTAGGTGTTCGCGTCTGTCCAGGGTTTGCCTTCG
>CAMPAJ010000329.1 GCA_946631805.1 uncultured Eggerthellaceae bacterium | reverse complement strand
ATCCTCGCCCGGCGTGAGCTTTTGGATGAACTCGGCGAATTCGGCCGATTTGCTGACGAACAACTCCCCGTTGTCTTCGACGACATCGGACGAAACCGTGAAATACCCCGGCACGATATCGCAGCGCACGCCTTGGTCGCCGATTTCGCGTACCCAGCCGGCGAAGCTTTCCAAATCCTGCAACGACAGGTCCGTCTGGAAATAATCGTCGAGCGCATCGAGCTCGGTCGTGAATCCCTTGCCAGAATCGATGACGCGGAAGAGCAGGTTCTTGAAGAAGGCGGCTTGGTTGGCCATCTGGTCGCTCTTTCCCATCTTCAAGTTGTTAGCGCGCAGATACGTGAGCGCGCCCGGCCCGTTAACCGTGTAGGTCCCCATCGGGTAGTACACATCCCCTGCATTCGGGTCGTCTACCACCTGGTCAAACGTTACCTCGACATCCCCAAGGGAATCCACGATGCCCGATACGCCGCCTTCGGGAATCTTCACAAGATGGTGCACGTCGAGCTTCGTATACGACTCGACAGCGGAAATGAGGGCGGCATCGCCGTTTGCAGCCATATCGGCAAGGCGCATCGTGTCGTTGTCGACTGCGACCTTCAGGGAAGGCGGAATGCTTATGATCGAGAGCACGCCGGATTGCCGATCCTCCATAAGGAGCAGCATCATGTCGGGGCCCTCTTGCTCGAGCGGCTGCGCCACGGCACCGAGCTCCGCCGTCACGAGCGTGTACACCGGCTCGTCTGCCGCGGGAGCGCTCAGGGCGTCGCGCGCATCGGAATCCCGCAGCGCCATCGCCGATCCTAATACCCCTCTAAATGCAAGCCAACCGGCCCCCAGGGCGAGCCCGGCGACGATAAGGATCGCGATGAGCGCGGTAACAATACGCCGCACCCACGCCTTGCGCTGAACGGACTCGACATAGCGCCGCCGCGACGAGCGTCGGCGATACGTCGAGAGGTCCTCCCCGCTTGTGGCCGAGGGCATGAACGTGTCGACGTGGCTTTCGGATGCACGCGCGGCAACGCGCTTGTCGGAATACGAAAGCGAGCTTTGCTGCCTGCTCTTCGCCTGATCGGGTGCGCTGCGCCGTACATGCGTCCCTATCGTGGCATCGCTGACCTTGCGCGACGTCCTGCGCGTGCGGGCCGATGAGTACTGCTTGCCGTGCCGGGCCATACGCTACGCTTCCGAGCGCAAGCGCACGCTTGCACGGTGATTCTTGTAGGGCAAATCGCGTTTGACGTCGGCCCCGAGCGCACGCAACTTGCCGACGTAATCCTCGTAACCGCGGTCGATATGGTTGATCTTGTGGACGTGCGTCTCGCCTTCGGCGACGATGCCGGCAAGGACGAGCGCCGCGCCAGCGCGCAGATCCGTCGAGGATACGGGCGCTCCCTGCAACTTGCGGCCGCCGCGCACGAACGCATGGTGATCCTCGATGGAAATATCGGCGCCCATGCGGGCAAGCTCCGAGGCAAACATGAAACGGTTCTCGAATACGTTCTCGGTAATGACCGACGTGCCTTTCGCGCACGCAGCCAGCAACATGAACTGCGCCTGCAAGTCGGTGGGAAAGCCAGGGTGCGGGAGCGTCTGGATCTCGACCGGGCGAAGCGGCTCGGTCCTCGATACCGTTATGAAATCGGGGCCTTCCTCGACGTCGCAGCCCATTTCCTGCAGCTTGACTATGGCCATGTGCAAAAACTCGGGGCTTATGCCCTGCACGGTAAGCGGCCCCCCCGTGAGGGCGCCGCCGACGAGGAACGTGCCCGCCTCTATGCGGTCGCCCACGGTTACGTGGTCGCATGCGTGCAGATCGGCAGCCGACACGCCCTCGACCGTGATAATCGACGTGCCCGCATCGCGCACGTTGGCGCCCATCTCGTTGAGCATGTTCGCCAAATCGACGATTTCGGGTTCGCGCGCCGCGTTGGCGATAACGGTCGTTCCCTCGGCCACCACCGATGCCATGAGCAGGTTCTCGGTAGCTCCGACGCTCGGGAAATCCAGCACGACATGGCTCCCGTGCAAGCCGTTCTTCGCTTCCGCCATCAAGTAGCCATGGTCGATCGAGAACTCCACGCCGAGCGCTTCAAGCCCACGCAGGTGCATATCGATCTTGCGGGCGCCGATCTGGCATCCGCCCGGCATGGCGACGACGGCCTTCCCGAACCGACCGATAAGGGGCCCGAGGACCGAAATGCTCGCGCGCATCTTGGATACGAGCTCGTAAGGCGTTTCGTATAATTCGATTGTGGAAGTGTCGACGTCCAGCGTGTGGAGCTCGTCGCCCGAGCCGCGTACGACCGTCGCGCCCAAAACCTCCAAGACCTCGGACATGACCTCGATGTCCGAAATGCACGGCACGTTGCGAATGCGGCACCGCCCCTGTGCAAGAATGGATGCGGCCATGAGCTTGAGCGCAGAGTTCTTTGCGCCCGACACCGAAACCGTACCCGACAACGTCCCGTTTCCGCGGACGACGATAATTTCTTTTGCCATGTGGTTCCCTCTTCAAGTGCGAATTTAGCTCTACCAGTATACAGGCAGTACTACGCACTCTATGCATTTGGCACACGCTCTGCACGGATTCAGCGAATGCCCCGCTCCATGCAGAGAATCAGCCCTAAGAACCGAAGCCAAGCGAACGTCCCACCACCTAGAATAACGAAGCCCCGAGAGGTCGAGGCGGCGGGCCTTGAGCGATTGGAATAACGAAGCCCCGCGAGGGGGAGGCGGGG
>CAMPAJ010000328.1 GCA_946631805.1 uncultured Eggerthellaceae bacterium | reverse complement strand
TCGGAGCACGATGCCGCCGCTCGGCGAAGTTTTCCGCGCAGGGTATGCGCTCGCCTGTCTTGTAGATAAGAAGCGCTCCCTCCGGGATATCCATGGATGAATTCATGGAAGAAAAATCCCGAAAGGAGCGTTTTCTTTTCGTTTGAAGTGGTGCGCCTAAAACCTCGACACATCACTTCTGACCTGCGTATTTGTTGTGTTCAGGGGTAAAGCATGAAAGAGTGGTGCGACCTCAAGAATTATTCCCACTCAACGGTTCCGGGCGGTTTGGGGGTCACATCGTAGACCACGCGATTCACGCCTGGAACCTCAGCCACGATACGGCTTGAAATCTTGCCCAACACCTCATAGGGCAGCTTCGCCCAATCAGCAGTCATGGCATCGGTGCTTTCAACCGCGCGCACGATCACGGGCCTCTGGTAGGTTCTCTCGTCGCCCATGACGCCAACGCTTCGTATGTCCGGTAATACGGCAAAGTACTGCCAACAGCTGTGTTCGCTGTTGCGCTCCCCCGTTTGTTCGTACAGCCGCGCATTGTAGGCATCGAGCTCTTCCCGCACAATCGCATCAGCGTTCTTCAGGGTTTCGAGCTTCTCGGGCGTTACATCGCCTATGATGCGGATCGCCAATCCCGGGCCCGGGAAAGGCTGGCGCCATACGATGTGATCAGGCAGCCCGAGAGCTGTTCCAAGTGCGCGGACCTCGTCCTTGAAGAAGTGATCGAGCGGCTCTATGAGGTCGAACGAAACCCCTTCGGGGAACGGAATCAGGTTGTGATGCGATTTGATCGTCGAGGCCTTTCCACCCGTCTTGCGCGCACCGCTCTCGATGATGTCGGGATAAATAGTGCCTTGAGCAAGGTATTTAACACCGTCAAGCTCTTGCGCGACCGTGAAGAACTCTTCCCAGAACTGCGTGCCGATTATCTTTCGCTTTTGCTCGGGATCGCTGACACCCGCAAGGAGCTTCGCATAGCGTTCCTCGGCATGAACATGAACGAAATCTACGTCGAATTGCTTTGTGAAAACCTCCTCGACTTCTTCCGGCTCGTTCTTTCGCAATAATCCATGATTAACGAACACGCACGTGAGCTGCTTGCCGATGGCACGTGCGCACAATGCTCCGACCACGCTCGAGTCGACGCCGCCCGAAAGTCCAAGGATGACGCGGTCCTTGCCCACTTTGGCACGCACCTCGTCGACGAGCTCGTCTATGAGGTTGTCCATGCTCCACGTCGCTTCAAGGCCGCAAATGCCGAATAGGAAATTGGAGAGGATCTGCGTGCCGTATGTCGTGTGGCGCACTTCGGGATGAAATTGCGTTGCATACAGGTTGCGCTCCGCACATTCCATCGAAGCCACGGGGCATACTGTCGTGCTCGATGTGATAACGAAGCCTTCCGGGACTTTTGCAACCGAATCTCGATGGCTCATCCATACCGTTTGCTCTTCAGGCGTCCCATCGAGCAGGCGCGATGCCGCCACGCGATTAATCGTCGCGGGACCGTACTCCCCCACTTCGGTACGCCCGACTACCCCGCCGAGCGTTTTCGCCATAATCTGCTGTCCGTAGCAGAAGCCAAGTACGGGCAGCCCCAAATCAAATATTGCTGGGTCGAGCTCCGGAGCATCGGGTGCGTACACGCTTGCAGGGCCACCCGACAATATGATGGCCGACGGTTCTGCGGCGGTAATCTCTGACGCGGGCGTATCGCAAGGCATAATCTCGGAATACACGTTCAGGTCGCGCACGCGTCGCGCAATAAGCTGACCGTACTGCGCACCGAAATCAAGAACGATTACCTTATCACTCATTATTTCACCTGGCCTAACTATACGTGAATGCCATAGATTCTAGCATCGGTGCTCGCGCGCCATAAAACGGTTGTACGAGTTAACCAGATTGTCACGGGCGCAACTGCACAGCGCTATTCCACTCAATGAGCAAAGAAGGCAAGCGGCTCACGAAAAAGATTGCGCGATTCATATCACAGTTCGTCTTCTAAAAACCTATCGTTTGAACCTTGCGCCAATAGGCCCGAAAAACAACGGCACGACGAACACGGCCACAAACGAAAGCACAAGATAGGCGCACATCTTGGCCCACAAGTACGGCAAAAACGCCTTAAATGCAACGTCGGCAACGAAATACGAAACGCCTACGACGAGCACCCCGGCAACGCCCCGCATCACACGCTCGCCTTTCGTCACATCTGCCCCAGTGCCGAAGCCGACGAAACGCCGTTCGCACACCCATCCGATCATGGTGCCGGAAAGCAAGCCTGCTGCCTCGAAGCTCCCCTTCTTCATGTTCTCGGGATCCACCAGCAGCACTCCATCCACATAATCCATGGGATACGGCTTGAGCTCCACCACGGCGATAGACAACGCGCAGAGCACAATCAGCGTAATTGCGATGGCTATGTCGCGCTTGTGTCCGGGGTTTTCGGCATCGCAATGATCTATCCAACTGAGCAGCATATTTGATAGGGCAACGATAACGAGGGCAAGAAGTAGTCCTACGAGGACGTCCTGCGGCGTGTGAACCCCGAGGTAATTACGCGAGAACATAACCGCTAGAATAAAGACGACGCACAGCAGCAAGATTGCCTTATGATTCTTGCGGATCGTCCAGGCAATCGAGCCGAATATCGATACAGCTCCACTCGTATGCCCGCTCGGGAACGAATAGCCGGCGGCTCCGTCTATAGCCCCCTGCGAAGGCACGATGCGTGGATCAGCCACCCATGGCCG
>CAMPAJ010000327.1 GCA_946631805.1 uncultured Eggerthellaceae bacterium | reverse complement strand
CTGCAGAATCGCTCACACCCCACCCCGGCGGACGGGCCCCTCGGGGCTGCCCGATCCAGGTTGCGGGGTTCCCGACCGCGCTTCGCGCATCCGGGAAATAGTTCTGGGAGTGTGCATGGGGGCAAGCTGAAGCTTGCCCGTTCTCGCTGAAAACGCGCCACTGGCGCGTTTTCCGGGTGCTCGGCCCCTGCAGAATCGCTCACGACCTCCGCCTCCCTTTCCCGGGGCTACGTTGTTCCGATCGGGGGGTTTTCTCTTGGCTTCGGCTAACGGATGTGGATTACGGTAAGATACTTCCAATCTAGTTGGGTGTATCGGTTGGGTGCATAACGCCGAAAGGAATGCTTTATGGCGAAGAAGCAGGGCAAGTCTGCGAAGAAATCCGGTGCCAAGCCTGCAGCTGGGCCGATGGCGGCGTTGTATCGGCTTGATGCCGGTACGCCGCGCGGGGATGCGGTGCGTGCAGTGCTGCAACAGCGCGGCATTCGGGTCAAGACCGTTACGGTCGAGCACTTGGGCGATCCTGTGGGGGCTATTGCCGGGCTCGTCGGGTTCAAGCATTCTTCCAAACCGTATGCCGGCGAAGTGCCCGACGTGGAGTTCATGCTGTTACACAATATTGCGGGAGCGCGTCTTACCGAGCTGTTGGCGGCGATGCGCGAGGCTGATGCCGTCGTGGAACGCAAGGCGCAGGTTACGCAGTACAACCGCTTATGGCCGTTCGCGACGCTCGTGGCCGAGGTCTCCAAGGAACACGAGGCTTTGCATTAAAGGAGACCGCCCCCTTTATTGCGCGAAAACCAATGAATTGGGTTTTGCCAGGCAAGGGGGCATTTTTTGCACTGTAGATTTCGCAAGGTTTTGCATGGATGCGCTGCAAGGCGGGGCGGGCATGGGCGCTTGTTAAACCCAGAGTTGTTTCGATGATGATGGCGGTGTGCTTGCAAAGTCGATAGGTCATGTCAATTGGGCGATTCGCCAATGTGACGGCGGTGTGCACACAGTACAATAGGGTCGTTGATGGGGTGGGGCGCCTGTGGGCGGTCTGCTCCCGTTTGTTTGTTACGAAAGGATGCATATGGCCGAGTTGGAGTACGTCAAGCCGGCGGAAATCGAGACGCGGAGCTTTCAGATCATAACGCGCGAGCTCGAAGAGCGTGGCATTGCGCTCGATCCCCAAAACGAGCTGGTCATCAAGCGCGTCATCCATACATCAGCTGATTTCGAATATGCCGAAACGCTCACGTTCTCGCCTGGGGCAACTCGCCTGGGCGTCGAGGCGTTTCGCAATGGGTGCTCGGTCGTCACCGATACCATGATGGCGCTTTCGGGCATCAACAAACGCGTGCTTGGCAAATTCGGCGGCCAGGCATATAACTTCATCGCCGATCCTGATGTGGCTTCCGAGGCCAAGGAGCGCGGCATCACGCGTTCGGCCGTTAGCATGGAACGTGCGGCGGCCCTCGGCGTGCCTCTGGTGTACGCTGTGGGAAATGCCCCGACGGCACTCGTTGCCCTGTACGACATGATCAAGGCCGGCACGATGGAGCCGCCGAAGCTCATCGTGGGCGTGCCCGTGGGTTTCGTCAACGTCGTGGAATCCAAGGAACTCATCTGCGAGCTGGATGTTCCCTACATCGTGGCGCGCGGCCGCAAGGGCGGCAGCAACGTCGCCGCGGCAATCTGCAACGCGCTGCTTTACTTGGCGAGCAACAACGAACGAGAATAACGTTTCGCACGATTCGTGCTTCGCGCTGCTCGGATCGATTGCGCCGGGCGGCGGGCAAGCGGGGCGCTTGGACCATAAATGTGTATTTGGGGTCTGACCCCAAATACACATTCAAAGGCAGAAGAATGGAGAGCAAGACATGGCGATTGGGAAGTTGTACGGCGTGAGCGTGGGGCCCGGCAATCCGGAGCTTTTGACGCTGCGCGCGGCGCATGTGTTGGAAGAAGTGGATTGCGTGGCGGCCCCCGACATCGGTGGTTCGGCTCGCGCGGCGCTGCACATCATCGAGGAGTACATCCAGGGCAAAGAGCTCGTCGATTGTGCTTCGCCGATGACGAACGACCAGCACAGGACCGCGCAAGCCTACGATGCCGTCGCCGACAAGCTCGCCGCGCTCCTGGACGCGGGCAAGTCCGTCGCCTTCGTGACGTTAGGCGATGCGTCGGTGTATTCCACCTGGTCCTATGTTAACGAGCGCATGATCGCGCGCGGATATGACGTCGAGGTCATACCGGGTGTCACGTCGTTCTGTGCGGCAGCCGCCGCGTTGCGCGAGCCGTTGTGCGAACGCGATGAGCAGCTACTCGTCGCCCCCGTTTCGACGGGCGATGTGGACGCGGCGCTCGACGTGCCCGGCACCAAGGTGTTCATGAAATCGGGAAAACGTTTGGGTGAGCTGCAGCAGAAGCTAAGGGGGCGCGGAATAGCCGGCAGGGCCATGGCTGTTGCCAACTGCGGTTTAGACGGCGAGCAAATAGTCCCCGATCTTGATGCGGCAGAAGAGCTCCCCTCGGGCATGTGCGTAACTATCGTCAAGGGCGATACGGCTTGGTCCCAGCCGATTGAATCCAAGCCATGCGACGAGCCGGCTATCCAGGAGCTCGCGTGGCGCATCGCGCCCGCCGACGGCATCCGCTGGCGGATCCCACTGGGAGAACGGGCATCTTGCCCGTTCACGGCGGCTTCCATGCCCTATCAGGGCAAGGCGCATCCGGTGCCGGGCACGATCCTGCCGTGGCAGTTCGACGAGGG
>CAMPAJ010000326.1 GCA_946631805.1 uncultured Eggerthellaceae bacterium | reverse complement strand
GCCGAGGACACCTCGGGGCACCACGGCCTCGACGTGCCCGCCGTACGCACGATGTTCTACCAAGCCGGCTTCCGCACGCTCGTGCGCGGCGACGGAACCACCGTCGACCTAACCCCCGAATACATGGAAGCCAAACTCGCCGAATAGCCCACCACGCGCGGGGTCGACCCACAGCCCACCCCGCGCATACTCCCCAAATCCCCGCACACCTACAGCTTCTGCACCAGCTGATCGAGTCGGGCAGCCAGCTCGGCTTCGCGCTCGCCAAGCATCATCGCCTTGCTGTGCTCGAAGAAGCTCGGGCAATCGTACGTACCCACCAAGCTCGAGATGCGGGCATTGAGCGTCATCTCGCTCAGCAGCGCGATAAGCTCGTTACCCTGCCCGAAAGCGCTCGCCACGAAATCGACGGCGTTGCCGACGGCCGCCGACGCGTCGGCGGCAACGTGCTGCTGGGCTGCAAGTTTCTCGTTGAAAGCCCCCGCGAGCAGCTGGAACGGCCCTTCCCCACCATCGTCGGCCAATCCGCCCACCTTGGCCGCGAGCGTGCGCAGGCAGGAGATGGCGCCGTGCTGCGCGCGGCGGGCGCTCGG
Organism: uncultured Eggerthellaceae bacterium; assembly: GCA_946631805.1. The sequence continues at coordinate 2,172 of CAMPAJ010000326.1, read as the reverse complement.
ATCGTTTCGGAAATGCAGGGCGTCGCTCGTCAATTCGCGCTCGAGCTCATCGGCGCTCCCGTTCAGATGCCCGGCGACTTCTGTCGCGCTGCCCGCACCCGACGACTTGGCTGCCACGATAGCCTCGCGCACCAGCCTGAGCTCGCGCTCCCCTTCCATGGCATCTCCCGAACGGGCGGCTGCGCCATCGGCCAGCAATCCGCAAAGAGCCATGCGCTCGTCGAATCCTCCCGCCTTCGCGCGCTCGAGCACGTCCTGCGCCGCCGCGCCATCCAGAATGTCCGCGATGCGGTAATCGCGCGAGTAGGCGGCGAACAGCTCCAGGTACGTCACAAAATCAGCCGCGATGCTGGGAACCTGCACATACTGGCCGACCAGGTCGGCGTCGATTTCCAAATCGTGCTGCTCGTAGAGCTTGCAGATGTTGGAAAGGTCCATCCAGGCGCGCGCGGTCACGAAATTGCGCTGGCGCCCCTTGGTCTCGACGCGGTAGAAATCGTCGGGCTTGAGGTCCAGATACCCGAGCACTGCAGGATGAACGCCGGCATTGACCGCATAGGCGCGCCAGGCCTTGTAATCGGGCTCGACGTCGATGCGCTTTACGCGGTCGAGCGTGGCGATGTCGAAGGCGCGGGCGCTCTTGTTGTACTCGCCGGGATTGCCGGCGCTCACCACGACCCAGCCCTGCGGAACGCAATGGTTGCCAAACGTCTTGGACTGCAGGAAGCGCAGCATGGCCGGCGCTAACGTCTCGCTCACGCAGTTCACCTCGTCAAGGAACAGGATGCCCTCGGTACGGCCGGTGCGCTGCATGGTCTCGTACACGCTCGCGATGATCTCGCTCATCGTGTATTCGGATATGGCATAGGTCTCCCCTGCGTACTCGCGGTGCTCGATGAACGGCAAGCCGATGGCCGACTGGCGCGTATGATGCGTCATGGAATAATCGACGAGCCCCAGCCCCAGCTCGTCGGCAACTTGGGCCATGATGGCCGTCTTGCCGATGCCGGGGGCGCCTACGAGGAATATCGGGCGTTGCGTCTCGACGGGCACGACGTAGTCGCCAAACTCGTCTTTCGTCAAATACGCGATGCAGGTCTTGCGTACCTGCTCTTTCGCCTGGCTGATGTCCATCGTCCCTAGTCCTTCCTTGCCTTGTTACCAAATCCCAGCTCGTCCGAGTAGGCGAGCACGCTCGTAGCCCAACTCGGGGCGGGGCCCATCTTGTCCACGAACACGAACGCCACGTCGTAGGTAGGCGCATGCTCGGGAACATCGCCCTGGCCGTCGGTGAAGTAGACCAGGCCGGCCATATCGGTTATCTCGCCGCTTTCGACTAAGTCGTCCACGCGGTCGAACACGGGACGGAAATCGGTACCGCCGCGGCCTTTCAGCTCGAATGCGTCCAGGTAGCCTTCCACATCGCGCGGCTCTCGCAGGATGCGCTCGTCCTGGATGCGGTTGTCGCACTGCACGACGCGCACGCGGCTCTGGTTGCCCAACGCGTTCTCGGCGAGCAGCATGCCGCACGCCTTCGCGACGAACTGCTCGGCGAGCTGCTGGTCAACCGAACCGCTCGTGTCGATTGCCACGACGAAATCGCGCACATGGGGCGATTCGCAGTACTCGAGCGGCTCGACGAGCGGGATGTTGCCGTACAGGGACAACCCGTATGTATAGTAAACGTAGTCGAACTCGTCCGGATTCACCTCGATGACCTCGCTCGGCGTGGCGAATTGCCGCAACAGCTCCTCGAGGCCCATCGGACTGGCCTCGATCTGGCCGAGCGCCGTCGCGAGCGCGCTCGCATCGTCGCCGGCACGGCTCTGCTCCATGTCGAGCTGCGTCTGGCGCGCTACCTTTTCCCAGTGTTCTTGCAGCTTGGCCGTTGCGCTCTCGGATGCTTCGAGCCCTTGAGGTTCGCTCGCGCCGTCGCGCAACCACGCATCGTGGCCGTCCATGCCGAACAGCACGCTCAGGCGGAGCAGCTCGTCTTCGTCCACCTGCGCGCGTTCCAGGTACGCATAGATCTGGGGAGCGGTGGGAGCGCCGACGCTCTCGACGATCTTGGCAAGCTCGATATCGCGCTCCGCATCGTCCACCCTGATGGCCTCGCCGCCGAGCTGCTGCATGAGCGCGGTTCCCGCCGCATCGCACGCACAGCTCCACCGC
>CAMPAJ010000325.1 GCA_946631805.1 uncultured Eggerthellaceae bacterium | reverse complement strand
GCGGCCACGACGAGCGCGAGCAGACGCTCAACCAGCTGCTCGTCGAGATGGACGGTTTCGACAAGAACGAGTCCGTCGTTCTCATCGCCGCGACGAACCGCTCCGACATCCTGGACCCGGCGCTCCTTCGTCCGGGCCGTTTCGACCGCCAGATCGTCGTCGACACGCCGGACGTCAAGGGCCGCGAGCGCATCCTTCAGGTCCATGCGAAGGACAAGCCCATCGGAAGCGACGTCGACCTGAAGAAGATCGCCTCGCTCACGCCGGGCTTCACGGGCGCGGACCTCATGAACCTCATGAACGAGAGCGCGCTCCTCACGGCGCGTCGCGGCAAGAAGATCATCACGATGCAGGAAGTCACCGAGTCGATGGAGCGCGTCATCGCCGGCCCCGAGCGAAAGGGCCGCGTGCTCGACGGCGAGACCAAGAAGACGATCGCGTATCACGAGTCGGGCCACGCCCTCGTCGGGCATACGCTCGAACATGCGGATCCCGTCCACAAGATTTCGATCATCTCGCGCGGCAGGGCGCTCGGCTACACGCTCTCGATTCCCGACGAGGACAAGGTCTTGAGCTCGCTCACCGAGATGCGCGACCAGCTGGCCGTGCTCATGGGCGGCCGAGTGGCCGAGGAAATCTACCGCGGCGACATCACGACGGGCGCGAGCAACGACCTGGAGCGCGCCACGAAGATCGCGCGTTCGATCGTTACGCAGTACGGCATGAGCCCGCTCGGGCATCAGGTGTTCGGCCAGCCCAACCACGAAGTGTTCCTGGGCCGCGACTACGGCAACACGCAGGACTACTCCGAGGAGACGGCGCGGCGCATCGACGACGAGGTGGCGCGCATCATGCGCGAGGCGCACGACCGCGCCTACGAGATCCTCTCCTCGCATCCCGAGCAGATGCACCTTATGGCAAACGTGCTGCTCGAGCGCGAGACCGTCGACGGCGAGGCGTGTGAGGCGCTGTTGAACAACCGCTGGGACGAGTACCTCGTCCACGAGGACGAGATCATCGCCCGCAAAGAGGCCGAAGAAGCCGCAGCGCGTGCGCGTGACCAGAAGCTCGCCGATCCCAATTGGCGCGAGAAGGAGCAGGACGCGATTGCCCAGAGCGCCGAGCTCGCGCAGCCCGTCGCCCCGCTGCCGCCCGTCGGCTATGGGGCCAATCAGCAGCAAGGTTTCGCTCAAGGTGCCCAGCCGACGACGCAGCCTCAGGCTCAGCAGCCGCTCGAGCAGCCGCAAGGGGCAACTGGCGCGGATGATATGGGCCGCTTTGACCCCGGCTACGTGCAGCAGGTGCCGCCGCGCGAGCAAGGGGATGCAAACCCTGACGATTATCGCGGAAACGGGTCGCTTTAGGCCATGCGCTGAGGTAAGCTAACGCAAGCGCGAAACTTCGCCCCGTCTGGTGGCGCATTGCGAAGATGCACTGCCGGGCGGGGTTTCGTATATATGGGATGCGGACCGCCGTGGGGTGGCCGCACGGTCGTTTGAAAGGTGCAGGACCAATGTGGCGTTGTGCGACGTTTGAGTTTGACGAGAGGCAGCCCGTGATCATGGGCATCCTCAACGTGACACCCGATTCGTTTTCGGATGGGGGAGAGCATGCCGGTTTTTCGGAAGCTCTCGCGCATGCGCATGCGATGCTCGACGAAGGTGCCCACATCATCGACGTGGGCGGCGAGTCCACGCGTCCCGGCAGCTCGGAGGTATCGGTCGATGAAGAGCTGGCGCGCACGGTCGAGGTCGTGCGGGCGCTTGCGTCGGAGGGCGTGTGCGTGAGCATCGACACGCGGCATGCGCGGGTGGCCCGTGCGTGCATAGAGGCCGGCGCGGCCATCATCAACGACGTTTCGGGCTTCAGGGATCCGGCCATGGTCGACGTGGCGTGCTCGTGCGATGCCGGGTTGGTGGTCATGCACATGAAGGGCGAGCCCAAGACCATGCAAGACGACCCCGTGTACGACGACGTCGTGGCCGAAGTGCGCGATTACCTGTGCGACCGGGCAGCCGAGCTTGAAGCGCGCGGCATAGCGCGGGAGCGCATCTGCATCGACCCGGGTCCCGGTTTTGGCAAAACCCCGTCTCAGACGCTCGAGCTCGTGCGGAACTTCCACGAGTTCGCACGCCTCGGTTATCCGCTCATGTGCGCCGTTTCGCGCAAGAGCTTCATCGGCTGGGCATACGACATCGCGGAGGCATCCGACCGGGACGAGGCTTCGGCCGCCGAGGCGCTGCTCGCCTGCGAGCTCGGGGCGACCATCATCCGCACGCATAACGTTGCCGCAACGGCGAAGGCGCTCGAGGGGCTGCGCCCGCTCGTGGTGCTGGGGTTGGGATGCAACGTTGCCTTGGTCGCGAACGAAGGCGAAGAGCAAGAGGGGAAGATCGCCCAGCTCAACCACGCCATTACGCAGCTTTGCTCCGTTCCCGATTCCCAGATCGTCGATATTTCGAGCTTCTATGGGAGCGAGCCGGCGTATTACGAGGACCAGGAAGAGTTCGTCAACGCCATCGTGCTCATGCGCTGCGGCGTTCCGCCGCGTGAGCTCCTTGATTACCTGCATGCCATCGAGAATGGGCTCGGGCGCGTGCGGGAAATCCGCAATGGGCCGCGCACGTGCGATATCGACATCGAGGACTACCAGATGTACGTCGTCGATACCGAGGTGCTCACGTTGCCGCATCCGCGAACGCTCGAGCGCGACTTCGTCGTCAAGCCGCTCATGGAGTTGCGGCCGAACTTCGTTTTCGCCGACGGGACCGTGCTTACCGAT
>CAMPAJ010000324.1 GCA_946631805.1 uncultured Eggerthellaceae bacterium | reverse complement strand
AGATGGAATGATGTACACAATTCTTACCACCGCCGAATCCGGGCAGCCGACGGTGATGCTCGGCGATAGCTACGGGTACGATCGCGCCGTCGACGCGGAGACCGCCGGCGTCGTCACGGTCCCCGAAATCGTGTACCCATCAGGTTCGGCCGTCGGTTATACCGTCACGCAGATAGCACCGAACTCATTTGGCGCGAGCGCGCTCGAAAGCGCCTGCGGTGGCATTACCGAAGTTGTGCTTCCCGGCACGATCCAGGTTATCGGGGGTGGTGCGTTCAGGAACATGACCTCGCTCTCGTCCATTGTGCTCCCGGCCTCATTGAGCGTGCTCAAAGCAAATGCATTTGCCAACGACAAGAACCTTGAGACAGTGCGCTTCGAAGGGGCTGAAATCGACTCGATCGGCATCCGCGCATTCGCGAATTGCGAGAGCTTGTCGACGATAACCTTGCCTGCCATCAAGAAGAGCTTCGGCTCTGCGGCGTTCGAGAACTGCGTCGAGTTGCAGGATGTCGTCTTCACAGGGGATGTGGTTGCAAGCGCCAGCAACCAATTCTCCGGAAGCGATTTCGTGCAGCACATGGTGTTCTGCGGCAATAACCCTGGATTTGACCTGGGATCGTTCACGTCGTGTTATGCGCGGGTTTCGTTCGAAGACGCAAAGCATACGCCCTTGGGCTCGGCGGACATTCTCGTTGGGACCAAGCTCGCCGAAATCAGCTCCGCTTTGCCGAAGAAGGCGGTTTTCGCTGGTGCCGTGCCGGGACTTCCCAAGGGTTCGGGCCCTTGGGTCTTCGCGGGCGAGGAAGAGGCGCTCACGCATGCGATGCTGGCTACCGCGCCTGCGCTCCCAGCCTCCAGCAGCGCGAGCGCCGACCAGGCCGGCACAACTAACACGAGCGAGGGCGCGGGCTCGTCGAAGAGTGCCGCCTCCTCGTCAACCGGCACGAAAGCCGCGAAGGGCACTACGGCAAACGTGGTAGCGGGGAAGGCCTACACCGCCGGCACCAAGACGAGCAAGGCGACATACAAGGTGATCTCGGTCAAGAAGCGGACGGTGGCGTACAAGGCGTGCAAGTCGACTTCCAAGAAATCGGCCGTCGTTCCTGCTACCGTCACGATACGGGGCAAGAAGTACACGGTGGTGAAGGTGCTGTCCAAAGCGTTCGCTTCCTATAAGAAGCTCACGACCGTCACGGTCAAATCCAAGAAGATCACCAGTTTCGCCAATGCGTTCAAGCAGTCGAAGGTGAAAACGGTCAAGATTCCCAAAACCAAGAGGGTTTCCTACAAGAAGCTTCTCACGAAGAAGCGATGCGGCCGTACCGTAAAAATCAAGCTAACAGCCTAGATAATTACTGGTATGAAGCGTATGGCAAAATGAGAAGACTCTGCTAAACCAGCAAAGACATTGCAGTCCGTATAGCCCAAAAGAGCTACTCCTTTGGGCTAGCTCCTTTCGAAAAGCCTGCGGCCTGTATTCTAGCCGCAATAGCCCAACGAGGAGTATCCCTTTTGGGCTATGGGAACTGCCGTGGTACACTGGGCGCATAATCTGACCCAGGAGGCATCATGACAAAAAACGCCGAGTACACGCGCGAGTATCTGGACATCATCGAGTCGCTGGACGGCGATGTGCCCGGCCGCGAGAACGCGTTCGCCTATATGGAGAACTCCACGGCGCTTGTGCACTACATCCAGGCCGAGTCGTCGTTCGTGCCGCGGCTGTTCGACCGCGCGACGTACGACAAGATGAAGTGGCTCGCCGAGACGTCGCACAGCATCTGCGAGAAGGTCATGCGCCGCTACCTGGACGACCCCAGCTATCGCGAGCTGTTCGACTACGACGAGCGCCTGCGCGAGCTCATCCTCATCCCGCAGCGCTACGATGCGCTTCTACCGTTCGCGCGTTTCGACGTGTTCCTGAACGAGGATGACCTGACGGGCGGCTTCTGCGAATGGAACGCCGACGGCTCGTCGGGCATGAACGAGGACCGCGAGCTCAACATCTCGCTCGCGCCGAGCGCCACGATGCGCGAGTTCGCGAGCCGTCATCAGCTGCAGACGTCCGACCTGTTCAACCCGTGGGTCGAGGAGTTCATCCGCATCTACGACACGTTCGAGAATAAGGTTGATCATCCCACGTTCGCCATCTGCGATTTCATGGAGAACGCGGTTGTGGACGAGTTTCGCGTGTATGCGCGCTACTTCGGCGAGCACGGGTACCCGTGCCTGGTCGAGGACGTGCGCGATCTGTCCTACGATGCGAAGAAGCGCGAGCTGCGCGATAAGAAGGGCCGCAAGATCGACGCCATCTGGCGCCGTTCGGTCACCAACGATATCCTCAACAACTGGGAGTCCAGCCAAGACATGATCTCGGCCGTGCGCGACGGCGCTGTAGCGCTCATCGGCAGCTTCGCCGGCCACATCGTGCACGACAAGCAGATCTTCGACGCCGTGTTCTGGCCCGAGACGCGCGAGATGCTGACCGAGGAGGAACTCGAGCTGGTCGACAAGTACGTGCCGCAGACGAAGTTTTTGGACGACGAGCACATCGACCTGGACGCCGTGCGCGCCAACAAGGACGCCTGGATCATCAAGCCGACCGACCAGTACGGCGCCCACGACGTGTACGCCGGCCAGATGTGGTCGCAGGAGGAATGGGAAGACATCGTCGATCGTTTCAGCAACGGCAAGGCCGGCGCGCCGTTCTTGGTGCAGACGTACCTCACGCCGTTCAAGACCGAGCTTTTGCCCATCTGCAACGACCTGCTCATCGCCGACG
>CAMPAJ010000323.1 GCA_946631805.1 uncultured Eggerthellaceae bacterium | reverse complement strand
TCGCCTGGGACGAGAACTCGGTCATCTTCAACGTCGTATCGTATGCATGGGCCGGCCTTGGCGCGAGCTTCGGTCCGCTGACGCTGTTCTGCCTGTATTGGCGCCGTACGACCAAGCAGGGCGCCATCGCGGGCATGATTACCGGCGCTGCCATGGTGCTCATCTGGCATAACCTGATTAAGCCGTTGGGCGGCGTGTTCGGCATCTACGAGCTCATGCCTGCGTTCATTTGCAGCTGCATCGCCATCGCGGTCGTATCGCTCCTGACGAAGGAACCCGAGCAAGCCGTGCTCGACGAGTTTGACCACTACATGGACGACGAAACGCCCGAGCGCAGCCTCGACGCCGTGCTCGAAGGCGACATTTCGCTGCAGTAATGCGGCGCGGGGGCGTTGGGGAAATGGCCCCATCGTAAAGACCCGGTAATTCGGTAACGCAAAGGCGCGCGGCATCACGGCTGCGCGCCTTTTATCTTGGTACGGTACCGCTTGGCTCCAAACTGCCGTGCTCGCGGGCCGGAGGGATGGTCGCCTGGAGCTGAGGCCAAGCGACGAACGCCTCACCCCTCATCGGAGCGCGCCCACGGGACGGACTCTTGGAGCCGAGGTCAAGCGAACGCTCCACACCTCATCCGGGCGCCCATGGGACGGATGCCTGAAGCCAAAGCCAAGCGAGTACCTCGCCCCTTTGCGGGGCGCACTTGCGATTACGAGGGCAGTGGGGTGCAAGCGATCCTGGAAGAGTCGCCAGGTCGCTACAGGCCGGGGTTGGGATGGATGGGGGAGTCCGTTTTCGAAATCCTGCTCACCAGCAGGCCTGCAAACAGTATGAATGCGAGTTGGAAGGCCATGGCTGCTACGGCCATGAATTCGTTTTCGGTCGAAAGCGCTGTATCGTAGAATCCGTGCTCGATTACAGGCAGCACGAAGGCCAGGAGGTAGCAGAGTTTGGCGCTGGCTTTCCTGCCGTGCATTTCCTGTCGTTTGGCCAAGCCAAAGAAGCATCCCATGACCACGCCGTCGGCGCAATGGCCGGGAACCGAGAACACGGCGCGCATGGCCGCGACTTCCAGTCCACCGTCGAACACATAGAACACGTTTTCGAGCGCGGCAAAGCCAAGCGCTACCGCCACGGCGTATACGATGCCGTCAAACACGTAGTTGAACTCGGGGTTCTTACGAATGGTGTTGAGGAAAAGGTACTTGAACCCCTCCTCCACGGCGGCGACGCCTATGAAGTATTCGAGTATTAGAAGAAGAGTTCCCGGCTCGAATATGGCTTCGAAGAAGTTGAAAGCGAGGTTCTCGACAACGGCGGCAATCGGACCGGCTATCATGCCCAGGACGAACAGCCTTAAGATCAGCCTCGGCGGCTCTTTCTCGACGGTGTCTTTCTTGTAGACGTACACCATGAGGATTATGGCGGGCAGAATTGCGGCTGCAAGAAGGATTTCCATCGGCGGCCTTTCCATTGTGGGGCGGATGGGCTTTCGTGTGTTCGTGTGATGCCCATTATAGTGCATAGGCTGTAGGGGTTTGCGCGTGCCCTTGGCCCCTGCACGTCAGCTTGGCATCCGCGCGTCGCGTCTCGCCTCCTACACAGCAGATGAGATTGAGGTGCAGCTTCTGCGTCTGATACGTTAATTCTTGGGGGCTTACCGCCGCGATGCCTGCGCGAGCGCATTCGAAGCCTATAATTGGAACTCGTTCGCGTTAAAGGCGGGCGCATCGGGTAGCCGTGACGCGGCTACCCCAATGAAACATCATCAAATATGGCCGCTCCGATGAGGCTGTCGTAGGCTCTTGGCCAGCCGGGCTGTGGCGATGGCGCTCTTCGAGCAGGAACGAGGGCGCTGGCGGCAACGACCGCGCTTTCATCTGCCAGGGTGAGCTTGATGATACGAGGAGGTTTTGCGTGGCTTACAAAGACATGACTACTGCTGACTTGACTGCTTTGAAGGTCGAGCTCGAAGACGAGCTTTCGCTTCACAGGACACACGATTTGTCGCTTAACATGGCACGCGGAAAACCGTCGGCCGCCCAACTCGACCTTTCCACCGACATGCTGACGGTGCTGGCTACACCCGAGGACTGCTTTGCCGAAAGCGGGCTCGATTGCCGCAACTACGGCGGGCTCGAAGGGATTGACGAAGCTCGCCGGCTCATGGCCATCCTGCTCGACGACAAGATGGAAAACGTCATCGTAGGCGGTAACTCGTCCCTTACGCTTATGTATAGCGCCATCGGCCGTTTCTACGACTTCGGCGCGCGTGGTTCGAAGCCCTGGCATCGTTACGACAAGGTCAAATGGCTCTGCCCGGTTCCCGGGTACGATCGCCATTTTGCCATTACGGAATCGTTCGGATTCGAGAACATCCCCGTCCCCATGAACGAAGACGGTCCCGATATGGACGTGGTTGAGCGCCTGGCGGCCTCCGATGCTTGCATCAAGGGCATCTGGTGCGTGCCGAAGTATTCCAATCCCGGTGGTGTGACCTATTCCGACGAGGTCGTCCGTCGTTTGGGCTTCCTGCGCTGCGCGGCGCACGACTTCCGTATTTTCTGGGATAACGCTTATTCGGTTCATCACCTGTACGACGATCCCGAGCAGCAAGACCAGCTCCTCGACATTGCCGAGGTGTGCAAGGCATCGGGCAACCCTAACCGCTACGTCAAGTTTGCATCGACGAGCAAGGTGACCGTTGCCGGCGCTGGTATTGCGGCCATGGCATCGAGCCCTGACAACATCGCCGAGATCAAGGAGCGTATGAGCATCGCCACGATCGG
>CAMPAJ010000322.1 GCA_946631805.1 uncultured Eggerthellaceae bacterium | reverse complement strand
GGCGTACAGCGCAAGGCCCGCAACGTCGGCCGAGGGCTGCTCATAGGCCAGGAGGAACTCGTCCACGCACGAGAAGAAGTCAGCCGAAGTGACCTGTATGCCCTCGAATCCGCGGCCCAAATGCTGGGCCGTTGCCCGAGCGTCCTCTTCTTCGCTTGCCTTCTGGTCGGCGTAAGCAACGCAGAAGCCGCGCTTGGCTGTGCTCTTCGCCAGGATGTACGATGAGTCGACCCCGCCCGAAAGGAAGCTGTCGCACGTTTCGCCTTCGTCGCATATGTCGTGCAGGCTTGCGTCCATGGCATCTGAAATCTCGTCGGCCCATTCCTCGAGCGTTTTTGATTCGTCGGGTTCGAATGTGAGCTCGAAGTAACGCCCAAGCTCAAGCCCATTCTTGCCAAAGCGCAAATATCCGCCTGGCTCGAGCTTCATAACGCCTTTGAACAGCGTTTCCTCGCCTGGAACATAGGTAAATCCAAGGTAAAATTGAATAAGCTCGCGGTTGAGCTCGCGCTTGAATCCTGGTTTTCCGAACAGCTCCTTGATCGTCGTGCCGTAAAGAAGGCGCCCGTCGTCGGTTTGATAGTAGAAGAACAGCTCGGCACCTAATGGGTCGCGTGCGCAGAAGAGCTCCTGCGCGTCCTCGTCGTAGAGGGCGAAGGCAAATTGGCCGTTAACATGAGAGCACATGTTGGTGCCCCATTTGGCATATGCGGCCACGATCAGCGCCTCCTCGCGCTGGGTGCGCGTCATTCCAGAAGCGTCGATGCCAAGCTCGGATGCGAGCTTGGCATGGTTTCGGATGAGTCCGGCGTATGCTTTAAGCTGTGCCATTGTGCGGTCCTTCTGTGTTTCAATGCTTCTTCTTAAGATCCAGCCTTGCCTTCGGGGCGAGGGTAGGGGGTTGGGCACGCAGCGCATCGGTGCGGCGTGCCCAATAACTCAGCGAGCGTTAGCGCAGGTAATAGGGCTCAACGTAGGCGGGGAGGCCGTCCTTGTACATGAGGTAGGGAGTGCCCTCGATGAGCGGCTGCATGTACTTGCAGGCTTCTTCCGTGATGCCGCGGTATTCGGGCAGAATCCACTCGGTGGGGAAGTTCTTCACGTAATTGGCTACCTCAGATGCGGGAATCGTTATGTATTCAACATCGTATTCCTCGCCCTCGCGACGCTTGAGCCCGACCATCTTGCCGGTGAACGTCTTGTCAGCGGAATGCATGTGCGCACTCAGGCCCAGGCGGTACGATTCGGCGCGGTCGACAAAGGACTGCTCGGATGCGTGGCTGCGCTGGGCGGAGGACAGGTCCTGCACCTTGCAGCGGGGCGCGACGCCTGACTCGAGAATCATGGCCTTGAGCGCCTCGCCCGCACCGCCGAGCACGGCATGGCCGAATAAATCGTTCTTCGATTCGCCTGCCGAGATGTACGTTCCATCAGCGTAGCGCGCGCCTTCCGAGACAACGACGTAGCACTTGCTCTTCTCGTCGATGGTTTCCTTGACGCGCTTGAGGAACAGCTCCTTGTCGAAGGGCTCTTCGGGGAGGATCAGCACGTCGATCTTTCCGCACAGGCAGGCAGAAGCTGCGAGCCAGCCGGCGTCGCGTCCCATGGTTTCGAGGACGAATACTTCCTTGCGGGAATCGGGGTACACGTTGACGTCGAGCCACGTTTGCAGGGCGGTCGTCGCGATGAATTTGGCAGCCGAAGCGAAGCCGGGGCAGTGGTCGGTATGCATGAGGTCGTTGTCGACCGTCTTCGGACAGCCGATGAAACGGCGGTTCGTGATGCCATTCTTCTCGGCGTATTCGCTTAAAGCGGCTACGGTGTCCATGGAATCGTTTCCGCCGATGTAGAACAGCGTCTCGACGTCGTGCTTTTCCATTACCTCGATGAGCTTTTGGAAATCTTCCACGTTGTCGCGCTTGAGCTTGTAGCGGCACGATCCCAAAGCAGAAGACGGGGTTTGCTGCAGGATGTGGTTTTCCTCTTCGCTCATGTTCGTCAAGTCGACGAAACGCTCGGCGAGTATGCCCTCGATGCCGTTGAGGCCGCCGTACACGTGGTCGTAGACCGGGTTCATCTGGTTGCCCTTGACTATGCCGGCTACGGTTGCGTTGATGACCGACGTCGGTCCGCCGGATTGTGCGACGATGCAGTTTGTCATGTTTGAAATGCTCCTTCTGGTGCGCTATTAAGAACTCATGGACACCGAGCAAGGTTACCTATTGCAGCCTTTGCGTCTGCGCCCATAAACGACCATAATAGCATCATAGAAAAGAACGTGCAGCATGCGTGTGGAGCGCGCGTTTAGAAACACCGATTTAAAGACTATTCAAAGGCCGGCCTTTGAAAATCGGGCGCGGACAATACAGGAAGGTAGTTTCAAATATGACGGAAAGCGTAAGAAGGCATCTTCCCATAATCGTCGTCGTGTCACTCGTGGGCATTGCGACAAGCTATTTTCTGCTAGCGCGCGTTTACGCCGACGCTTCGCACCTCGACGTCGGTGCCTTTGGGACGTATATCTTCTTGATTCCCTGCGCCGTTATGTTCGTTTGCTCGACCATCATAATGCTCACGGCGCACGAGATCGGCCGTCAGCTGTATCTCGTCGTCGTCGGCATATGCCTTGCAGCCGGTATCGTGTGCATGGTGATAACGTCCGTATGGCTTATGGATGATTCGATTGCGGCAGCTTTGCTCGCAAATTCGGCGGATGATGCGACGGCCGTTCCCATAATAAACTCGCCCGTGCTCGTACTGCGCGACATCGCCGCGTTCTTCCTCGCGCCGACC
>CAMPAJ010000321.1 GCA_946631805.1 uncultured Eggerthellaceae bacterium | reverse complement strand
CAATGCCGATCAGCACGAGGATGAAAATGAACAACAGGATTCCGGCTGCTGCAAGCACTATTGTTGCCGTGCTCATCGTTGTCTCGCTTTCGTTTTGCGTTGATGTAGGTCGTAGTTTTCTCGTTCGTTCGTGCGGTGTTAGCGTAGCAATGAGCTGCCGTTGTGTCTAGGTTGGGCGCCCAGAACGGGTCGCGGCGTTGCCTTTTCAATCCCTACCGTCTTTCTTAACAGAGTGGTTGAGCGAGGGGTTCGTGAGAACTGTAACATCTTGGCTTTCCACCTCGCTCGTTTACCAGTTTGAGCGACTTGGGGTAGTATGGGGTAGAACCCAACGAGAAAGAAGGATGCATGTTCGATTACGATGCGCTGTACAAGGTGCTCGATTCCCATTTCGTGAACCATCTGGCTCGTCCTGGCGAGGAGGAACTTGCAGGTGAGGACGCGGCAGAAGCCGATGGCGGGGAGCTTGCTCCCGTTGATTTGCCCGACAACATGCTCGAGGACGTGCTTGACGAGCTCGACGGCGCGCTCGAGGAGCTCCACGATGAGTACGGGTATTCTCTTGAAGAGCTGACGGCTGCGGCCATCGGGTTTATCGATGGCGTTCTGGCGCAGTCCAACGGGTCGTATACGTCATACGAAGACGCGTACATCGAAGATGCGGGCAACGACGCATATAGCTCAGTCGATGCGGCCATAACCGACTTTGCCGAAGGGTTCGACGGGAACCGCGATTGGGGAGAGGCGGCGAAGGGCTACCTGCGCCGTGCGACGAAGGTTGATGATAGCGCCGCGTCAGGCGTGGGCGAAGCCGTGTGGCAACCGCAGGCTCAGGGATTCGTGTACGGCGCCGATGCGTGCGAGGATTACGAGTGGAAGGTCATCCAGGCACCGAACGACATCATCGTCATTACCGATGAGGAAGCCATCGATGAGTTCTCGTTGCGTCAGCTGGAGGCATCGAGCTCGGGTAATTTATTCGACCGGGTGTTCAATGCCTTGGGAATCGATCTTGACGAGCTCAAGGATGCGTTCGGCGACGATGATGATAATGACGATGAGGAGGAGCATTAATGATAGAAGGTACATACGATATAGCGCTTGACACGCCCAAGCGTCATAAGCGCGGCACGCTGGCGCTCAAGAGCAACGGCGAGCGCATCGCCGCGCGCTTGAAGCTCGGCGACGATGTTGACCTGGAGTTTGCGGGTACATGCGCCGACAAAGACTTCGATTTCAAGGGGAGCGGGGAGTTTCCCTCGCTCGGCCAGGTAGAATATGCTGCCCATGGTACGGCTTGGGGCAATTCCATCGACGTTCAATGCGAGAGCAGCATTGGCAAGATCACTGTTTTCGGCACGCGGCTCTCTACGGCGGCGGGCGAGTTCAGGAGCTCGCATGACTACATCATGTCTGCCTCCAAGGCCGAATTCGACGATAACGAAGGGACGATGTATTCCGGCCTGTATGCCGATGGAGGCTAATATCGAGCTTCGGTGCTTACCTGACGGGTAACGTGACCTTCTCTTCCACGAACCAACGCGGGTCTTCGTGGAAGAGGTATGTCGTAGCGTGCCCGATACGTACGAGATAGCGCATGCCCGTGCCGCCCACCTTCAGCGAGGCGGCTTGCCGTGCGTCTAGCACGCGGTCGATTTCGAATGTGCGCCCGTCTTCCCAGGTGATGGAAACGGGCGTGATCCGGCCGTCCTCGTCGGTGTGCGCAAGCACCTGCACGTAGTGCTTTCTGCGGCTTTCGATGCCCTGTACCATATGTCATCACCTCCTCGCGTGCAAAAGAAAGGCCCCTTTTGCGCGTCGCATCGCATTACCTGTGGAAATACCCAACGGGGTGCACGGTGTTCTCGTCTTTTATGTCCAAGCCGGCAAGTGCCGGATCCAAAAGCTCGGTGCCGCGTATGATGCATGTGTTGCCGAACCGCCGGCGTAGTACGTCGACGCAGATGTCGAGCTCTTCCCAATCGGGCTCTATGGTTCTGAGCGGCAGGATTCGCCGCATTTGCTCGCCGCGGGTTTTCTCGGTTGGGTTGTTTTTGCTGGTGAAATCGCCCACCCCGTCGAAATTTCCCAAGGCGTCCACGTTGAACAGCGCAAGCTGACGCGACTCGGCTTGCGTTATCTCGGGGACGACGAGGTCGCTTGCGCGCACGTGCAGTGCGCGGATGGGGTGGTCTTCGTCGAGCGGCTCGTTGGCGACGAGCAGGTCCCAGGCCGTGCTTGCAACGAGGCGCGTCGCGGCCGTGGGAATCGCGAGCTTGGTTTGGCATCCGTAGCCCGAAAGATCCACGTCGTTGCGCACGCCGATGGAGATAGTGCGCGCCCGCGTACCGTCGGCGCGCATGCGTTGGGCCACCGATTCGGAAAGCAACCAGATGAGCGCTCGCGCGTCACTCGCGTTCGTGATGGGATGGGGTGCCGTAAGTCCGTTGCCGTAGCTTTTGACCTCGCGCTGCACGTCGCGCGCCGTCGGGTCGTAGGCCTTGACGGACGTAGCGTCTTCGCCGCGCGCGAACGTGCGCAGCACCAGGCCTATTTTGCCGAATCGGCGTTGCAGGTAGGCGTCGGATGCACTTGCCAGCTGGCCGATGGTGCGAATGCCGTACGCATGCAGCTTTCGCTCGGTGGCCGGTCCCACGTACAGCAGGTCGCGTACGGGGGCTTCCCATACGAGCTGGCGGTAGTTGTCGCGCGAGACGACCGTGATGGCGTCGGGCTTTTTATAGTCGCTGCCGAATTTGGCGAAGATCTTGTTCCACGACACCCCGATAGAGACCG
>CAMPAJ010000320.1 GCA_946631805.1 uncultured Eggerthellaceae bacterium | reverse complement strand
CCACCTCGGCGCCGAAGCCGTAGCGGAAGCCGTCGGCGAAGCGCGTCGAGCAGTTGCGGTACACGCCCGCCGAGTCGACGAGCTGCATGAAATGTTCCGCCGCAGCGTCGTCTTCCGTCATGATCGCGTCGGTGTGATGCGAGCCGTATCGGTTGATATGGGCGATTGCCTCGTCGATGTCGTCGACGATTTTTACCGCAAGCACGAGGTCCAGGTATTCCGTTGCCCAGTCGGAATCGTCTGCTGCATCGCACGAGATGAGCGCTTGCGTGCGCTCGTCGCCCCGCAGCGTCACGCCGGCTTCGGCGCACGCGTCGGCAAGGCGGGGGAGCACGGACGGTGCTGCGGCTTCGTGCACGAGCAGCGTCTCGACTGCGTTGCATGCCGCTGTGTATTGCGTCTTGGCGTCGATGACGACGGGTATGGTTACATCGACATCGGCCGAAGCGTCGACGTAGATGTGGCAAATGCCGTCGGCGTGTCCCATCACGGGTATGCGCGTATTGTCCATTATGTAGCGCACGAAGGCGTTGGAGCCGCGCGGAATGAGCAGGTCAACGGAGTCGTCACAGGCCAAAAGCGCGTTGATGTCTTCGCGTGCCTCAACTTGGAGCATGCAGGCGCTCGGCATGCCGCTCTGGACTGCCGCTTGGTGTATGAGCTCGAACAGCACTTTGTTCGTGTGCATGGTCTCGCTGCCGCCCTTGAGGATAGAGCAGTTGCCGCTCTTGAGGCAGAGCGTGGATATTTGCACGAGGGCATCGGGGCGCGCTTCGAAGATGACGCCGATGACGCCGATGGGGCAGGCGACGCGGCGCATCCGCAACCCTTCGTCGAGCTCGCGGTCGAGCAATACGGCACCGATCGGATCGGGCAGCCCGATGAGGTCGGCGATGCCGGCGCGCACGTCCTCGAGCTTGTGCTCGTCGAACTTCAGGCGTTTCACGATCGCGGGTGCAACGCCGTCGGATTCAGCTGCGTCAAGGTCGGCCTTGTTCGCCTCGAAAATCTCGCTTGCATGTGCGGCGAGGGCGTCGCGAATGGCATGGAGGGCGGCATTGCGCGTCTCGGTTGACGTTGCTGCTACCTCGGGGCTTGCAAGTTTCATCTCACGTGCCTTTTGGGCGATCGCCGTGGTGCTCGATGCTTCCTGCATGGTGTTCTCCGTCCTGCGCGATGCGCGATCGGGGTTGTTTGCGTTACGGGAAATACTATCAAACCATATACGGCCCTAGGTGTAAGTAGCGGTTTCTGCACTGTTAAATGTCCCGTTAAATCGGCGGCGTCACTGTTTGCGAGCGCGGTTGGCGCGAAATGCTTCAACTATAATCCAAGCAATTGAAATCAACTTCGCGAACGGAGGATGGCACATGGGCACAGTGCGTTTGGGAATCTTGGGATACGGTAACCTTGGCAAGGGCGTCGAGCTTGCAGTACGTCAAAACGACGATATCGAGCTCGTCGCGGTTTACTCGCGACGCGATCCTGCAAGCGTCACCATCGCCACCGGAGGCGTGCCCGTGAAGGCGGCCGAAGCGCTCGAGAGCGGTGACGAGCCCATAGACGTGCTCATCATCTGCGGCGGCAGCGCCACCGACCTGCCCAAGCAAACGCCGCATTACGCCCAGAAGTACAACGTTGTGGATAGTTTCGATACCCACGCAAAGATTCCCGAGCACTTTGCAGCCGTAGACGCTGCCGCTCAGCAGGACGGCCACGTGGCGCTCATCTCCTGCGGCTGGGATCCGGGCCTGTTCTCGCTCAACCGCCTGATGGGAAACTGCTTCTTGCCGCAGGGCGCCGACTACACGTTCTGGGGTAAGGGCATCAGCCAAGGACATTCCGATGCCATTCGCCGTATCCCGGGCGTAGCGGATGCAAAGCAGTATACGATTCCTGTCGAGGAAGCGCTCGAGGCCGTGCGCTCCGGCTCCAACCCCGAGCTGACCACGCGCCAGAAGCACACGCGCGAATGCTTCGTCGTCCTTGAGGAGGGGGCCGACCCCGCCGCAGTCACCGAGCAGATCGTGACCATGCCCAACTACTTCGACGACTATGACACGACGGTAAACTTCATCTCGCAGGAAGAGCTCGACCGCGACCATTCGGCCATGCCGCACGGCGGCTTCGTGCTGCGCAGCGGCGAGTCGGCGAGCGGCAAGAAGATGCTCATCGAGTACTCCCTGAAGCTCGACTCCAATCCGGAATTCACCGCGAGCGTGCTCGTCGCCTACGCTCGTGCCGTCGCCCGCCTGAAGGCCGAGGGCAAGTCGGGCGCGTTCTCCGTCTTTGACATCCCGCCCGCATACCTCTCGCCCCTCAGCGGCGAAGAGCTGCGCGCGCACATGCTGTAGTACGGGTCCGATCGTCTACTAGTCCCACCGCCCCCGCTTGGGCGGGGATGCGTCTTCTTGCTAGTCCTCGCACGCAGGCAATCTCGACATCGACGGAGCCTGCTGCGGAACGCTGCGAAGACGCATCCCCGTCCAAGCGGGGGCTTCGTTTTTCTTGGTTCCCGGGCGTAGGCAAGGGTGCACGTATTGGCCATTTTCACCCGGAGCGGTGGGAGGCGGCATCAAGAAAAAGGGCTGCGAAAAGATCGCAGCCCTCGATGCGTGCAGGTTTGTTTAACCGAAGCGTTTCGCTTACGCCCAGCCCTTGCCGTCGGAACCGAAGTCGCACAGCAGCTCCTTGGCGCGGGCGACGATGGCCTCGCGGCCCGGCTTCAGCAGCTTGCGCGGGTCGTAGCCCTTGCCCTGAAGGTCCTTGCCGGCCTCGATGTACTCGCGCGTGGCCTTGGCGAACACGACCTGCA
>CAMPAJ010000319.1 GCA_946631805.1 uncultured Eggerthellaceae bacterium | reverse complement strand
GCCGTTTGTTTGCCAATTAATGGTGCGGATTGTGGTTGGAAATGCTATCGTGTAAACGTACCTTATGGCGCTGGGTTTGAGCGGGGGAGGCTTACATGAGACCGTTTCATGTGGTCAATTTTGCCGAGATTGGCTCTACGAACGAACGTGTTAAGGCGGCTTTGGCCTCGGGGCATACCGAAGGTTATGTCGTGCGTGCGCAGAAGCAAACAGGCGGGTACGGCAGGCAAGGCAGGTTGTGGACGAGCCCCGAGGGAGGGCTTTACCAATCGATGCTCCTGCGCCCCAAATGCGATCCCGCGCAGCTGCCCACCCTTGGTTTCGTCACGGCGCTCTCGATCCGCGCAGCCTTGCTGCGGTTGGCAAATTTGAGGCACGATGCCATTCGTATCAAGTGGCCCAACGACGTGTTGGTGGGCGACGAGAAAATAGCCGGCATCTCGATGGAGGCTTCTTCGGGCGGCGTGTGCATGGGCATGGGCGTTAACGTGTTCCATCCCGCCGAGACGGCGGACTTGCTCTTCGACGGCAAGTACCAACCGGCCTATTTCGCAGACATCGCCATCGGCTACACCGATCAAGGGCAGATCGCCTTTGGCAACGGTTACACCTTCGACAAGAAGCAAGACGCCATTGCGGCGGTGGGCGATGCGATTATCTCGGCGTTCATCCAATGCTATCCGGTGTGGCTTTCGAACGGCTTTGCGCCTTTCAAGAAGGAATTCGTCTCGTGCAACTACCTGCTGGGCAAGAAGGTGCGCATGCAGCTGCTCAACGGCGATGTTATCGTCGAGGGCCTCGCGTCGGGCATCGGGGACGATGGCTGCCTGCTCGTGGACGATGGCACGACGCTGCACCGCGTCAACAGCGGTGAAGCGCACGTGCTCACGATGTAATCAGCTCACTTGTCGTCTTTCACCGTGCTGCACGATTCGAAGGCGTCGCGGCAGGCTTTGAACGCTTCTCCCGTGAAGCCGTTGCGGTAGAAGGCGCTCACCGAGAACCTGGAGTCGATATCGGTTATGGGCAGGCACACCATATGGTCGCCGAAGACCGAGCTGTTCGCCTTCGACGAGAACACGATGTAGTCCTCCGTCTGAATCTTGAGGTAGATGGCGTCGACGTCGAAGTAGTGCTCATGGTTGCGTGCGCCGGCTTGGGACGTCACGTCGTCGAGGTTCTCGGCCATCTCGTGGTGCCCTGTGTGAAGGAAGCTGTCGGGCAGCAGGAGCTTTTCGGGCGGCAGGTCTGCGAGCTTCACGCCTTCTCGGCGGCTGGCCAGGGGGTTGTCCTCGCTCACTATTGCATAGAACTGGTCGTGGTATATGAGCGTCGATCGATAGTTGCGCGATATGGATGGGTCGACGTTGACGCCGAAGGCGATGTCGACCGTGCCTTCGTCGATGGCGCAGCGGAGCTCGTTGTATTCCATGCACGACAACGATAGCTTGATGGTGGGGTGGCGCGTTTTCATGTAGCGCACGAATTGCACGATGATCGGGCGCGCCGTATTGCGCAGGTAGCCCATTCGAACGATCTTCGACTGGCTGGATTGCGCAATGCGCACGTGCTCGAGCGCTGCTTCGTAATCGCGCAAGATGATGACGGCGTCCCGGTAGAACGTCTCGCCAACGTCCGTGAGGCTCACGGCGTGGCTCGAACGGTCGACGAGCTTGGCGCCGATCGTTTCCTCGAGCGCGGACAAGTGGCGGCTGATGACCGAGCGGCTCACGTAGAAATAATCGGCCGTGAGCTTGAAGCTGAGGGTGTCTGCGAGGTATACGAATTCTCTTAGATGGGACAGCTCCATGAGCGAATGTCACCCGCCTTTCGATATGCGCCGACGCGTTTCGCTATA
Organism: uncultured Eggerthellaceae bacterium; assembly: GCA_946631805.1. Next base: position 960 of record CAMPAJ010000319.1, on the reverse strand, counting down.
TGTTGGTTGCACTTTGCTTGCTTATGCGATGGACTGCGGGAACATCCTGTGACCCATTGTGGCCCAACGCAGTGCTTCTTGGGCGTTCACATGCTACGCCTTGCTTGAGTATAGTGGCGAGAAAACCATATTGCAAAGATAGCAACTGCGAACAGACCGTGCAACTAAGCAAAGTATACGCTGTTGAGCTGGCAAAATATCAGTATTTCAAAATGATGATATAAATGGTCATATTAACCGAAAACAAAATAGACGGCCCCATGTTCGTGAAAGTGAGTTAATGTAGTTCGCGGTTAAAAAAGCCAACCAAACAGAAAGAAGGGGTTCTAATGGAGACTGCACGCGATTACGGCAACATGGACATGAAGGAACTGATCGAGACGATCATCACCGACGCAAAGAACGCCGGTTCCATCACCTACCCGCTGCGCACCGAAGGTTATCATCAGTGCAGCAACCTGGTCTACACGGATCGCCTGAAGTAAATAACGAGCCAATCTCGTTACTACGCAAAGAGCGCACCTTTCGGGGTGCGCTCTTTTTGTTTCGATGGTAGAATTTCGAAATTGCGTTTTGAGGCGATGCCCGGCAATTCAATGCGAGCGGTCTTGAAACGAGGAGGGTCTGCGTTCCGCTGCCCGTATTCGTTGGTACGTTGCCGCTGCGGGGCGGCGGATAGGAGTAAGAAACCATGACTGGAGCCCAAACCAAGATTCAACCCATCGCGTCGACGGCGTCCCGTACGCGTTCCATCGCCTTCACGGCGCTCTCCATTGCCATCATGGCGGTCTCTGCATGGGTGACGGTGCCCATCGGCCCGGTGCCCTTCACGCTGCAGATGTTCGCCGTGACGTTTGCCATATTGGTGCTCATGCCCAAGCAGGCTATCGCAGCCGTTGCGGGCTACCTGGTGCTCAGCGCCATCGGCAAATCCGGCCTGCCGGGCTTTCTGATCGTGAT
>CAMPAJ010000318.1 GCA_946631805.1 uncultured Eggerthellaceae bacterium | reverse complement strand
TTGGCTTCGCCTAACTGATGTGTATAACAGGAAGAGTGGCTGCAGAATCGCTCACGACCCCATCGCCCTCCTGAACGGGGCTACCAGGGCTGAGCAGTAACTACTAGGAGCGTCCCTGATATTCATCTGACGCTAATCCGATGCGCACGCTACGCTTGTCCGTGCGAGCGCGCGAACGCGGCACGCAGGTGTTACCCGACTCGTTTTCCCGAAAAATTGATTCCCCGCGCAAGTGCGACGCAAGCGTTCAAATCGAAATCGGGCTGCGCGAAACGTGGAACGACGTCTAACGCCCGCTTGAACGCCTGATCGTACAGCTCGCTGAACGATGAGGACATGATTTCGCCTTCCTCGAACGGATGGGGCCAGGGAATATGATCGTCGTTGGCAAACATAGTCTGGTGGCGGGGCTCGACGTGGTGCGATAGCGCGAGCACGCGTTGCGTCACGAGGCCGGCTGGGACAAGATAGTCGACATGCTTGCGCAATCCGCTGTGTTTGGAGTCCAACGCCGCCTGGGCGGCCCTTTGCAATTCGACTGCGCCGGCAAACAGCATCGCCGGTACGGGGCGCTTGAACGTATCGTAAATAGCGAGCGCCATAACGCGCGAGAGCTCGGCAAGGACGTCGGGGGCGCAAGGCAGCATATGCTTGTGGGGCAAGAACTCGGCAGCGGTCGTCCCGAGTCTTGTCGTGAGCATCATCTCGTCAATCTCGGTCTCGATAGTCGCATGCACGGCCCCGCGCGCCCGTTGCGGCAGGCTAGCCTGCTCATCGGCGCAAATCAGCCGTTGCTGGGCATAGACCAGCGGATGAACGGCCGAATCCAGGAAGTAATGGCACGCAAACCCCAGCGCGTAGGCTTTCAGCTCTCGCGCATGCTTGCCACCGGCGAGAAAGCGATCGTGGATGTTGGCAAGCAACGGACCTGGGTCCTGCGAATGCAAGCGCCCTCCAAGGAAGCGGTAAGGCCCCGCTACGGGAAGCACCACCAGGAACAAGAACGGATCAGGACCCTGATTGCCCAGAAGAAACGCCTGGCGGCTCGCATCGTCAATGCCAATGGTGCCGGCGAGCTCGCGATAGACCTCGCTTCCAAAGCAGTAATGTGTAGCTATACCCGGCATGTCACCGACCCTTCGTACAGCGCGATTGCCCCAAAGCCTTTGCAAGCTCATCTGGACCCTGCCAGCATAGGTTGCTGTTCATGCTGTTCTCTTTCTCGTCTGGCCTGTTCAGGCCTGATGAAAAGGCGGGATTCGGACGGCTTTGCAAGCGCTATCGGTACGCTTCGAGAATGAGCTGGGCACGGGTGCCGATGGGCAGGAAATTCGTGGACAAGAACTCGTCGACATCGGCAATGGGCAGTTCGAAAACCTCGATGAGCTCGTTTGGCTCGGTGTGAGCATCGCCCGCTTTCTCGGCAGTCACGTACACGACCTGCACGGTCTCGTCGGTCATGCCCGTCGACGAGAAACCCGCCTGCGGCAAAACACGTGACGGCGTGTCGGGCACAACAGCGTAGCCCGTCTCTTCCTCGAGCTCGCGGCATGCGCAGCGCACGACATCCTCCCCCGGGTCGACCAGACCGGCGGGAAACGCGATGCACCAGCTGTTAAGCGGATAGCGAAACTCGCGAATCATCACGAGCGTATCGCGCGGCGTCCGCGCGACGATGCACACGGCATCGGGGGTTCGGTCGGCCCGGTCGGATGCAGACGCCTGCAGCGCCTGTTCCCGGCCTGCGAAGAATTCCTGGCTCGCCTCTCCACGCGCCTCGAGCCCCGCCCGAAACGCATCCAAGGGCTTTCGCGAGGCGCATTCGTACGTATGCAGCCTGCCATCGGGCATTTCGTACGTCATCACGTACTTGTTAATCCACCCGCTCGAAAGCTGCTCTATGTCCTTCAGCTTTGGATGCACCGTCATCCCACGCTCCTCTAACAACCGTCCGCAAGCTCACCTTTGAACCAACGCGAGCTAGGGGCGGGGAAACGCTCGTGCGCCAAGTTCAGCATGTCCTCGGGAGTCTTGCACGCCCGCGCCTTCTCCATCTGCTCAGGAGTCAAATCCTCAAACTTCATCGCGCACTCCTTCCGATATCACCGTACGTCTACCGCCATTATGCCCCATTTCCCCGCTCGCACACCACCCGCTTGCTGCACCATTTTCGGGAACGCTGGAGCGTTTTCCAATTCTCCACAGTCTGTTCGATTGACGAACCACCCTCAAAAGTGCGAACATGTGTTTGTAGAAAAGAAGCGAGTCGACGCGATTCCTGAATACCATCGTCGCAAACAAGCCTGTTCACAGGCTTAAATCGACGTGCAATAGGAAGGAGGACGCATGGACCGCGTCATTTTACACAGCGACATGAACTCGTTCTATGCCAGCGTCGAGCAGGCCGAGCGTCCCGAGCTGCGCGGCAAGCCCGTCGTCGTGGCCGGCAAGGAAGAGCTCCGCCACGGTATCGTGCTCACGAAGAGCATCGAGGCCAAGAAATACGGCATAAAGACGGCCGAGGCGCTCTGGGAAGCTCGGGCAAAATGCCCCGATTTAATCGTGCTCCCGCCCCGCTACAAGCTGTACAAAAAGTACTCCCAGATGGCGCGCAGCATCTACTACCAGTACACTGACCTGGTCGAACCATTCGGCCTGGACGAATGCTGGCTCGACATCACGGGCGCACTCCCCCTGCATGGCGGCGACGCGCTCGTCGTGGCGCGCGAGATATCGGAACGCATAAAGGCCGAGCTGGGATGCACGGTCTCTATCGGGGTGTCGTGGAACAAGATCTTCGCCAAATTCGGCAGCGACTA
>CAMPAJ010000317.1 GCA_946631805.1 uncultured Eggerthellaceae bacterium | reverse complement strand
TGGATTGCCCGGGGATGAACGGGTGCATGATCATGGAACCGCGCTCGAAGCGGGAAACCTTGGCGTAGTAGGCCAGCACCATGATGCGCGGCAGGCGTGATATAACGCTTAGCGCCGTGTGCACTTCGTGATCGACCGAGCGCTCCTCGGCGTGCTGGTCGTACGAGTACAGCAGCAGCGTGGCGCGCGCGAGCAGGTTCATGAGATCGGGCGGCACGTCGAGCATGTTGATGGAAGCGGTAAATCCATCGGGCAGTTCGCGCTCCGCGTCGATGACGCCGATGAAGCGGTCGAGGTCTTTTTGGGTGGGCAGGTGCCCGAGCAAAAGCAGGAACGCGATTTCCTCGTAGTTGAAGCGACGATCAGGGTCGTCTGCGTTCAGCAAGTCGTACAGCTCGTAGCCGCGATACAGAAGCGATCCCTCGTCGGGGATCTTCACGCCGTCGGAAATAAGGTAGCCGTGGACGTTCGAGATGTTCGTAACGCCCGCCAACACGCCGGTGCCGTCTGCGTTGCGCAGCCCGCGCTTGACGTCGAACTGCTCGTACATGCGCGAATCGATGCTGTAAATCTCGGCAAATCTATCGTAGAGCTCGAATTTGGTCTCGTCGGCCATGTAAAGTCCGCCCTTTCGCAATTTGTCGTTGTAATAACACGAACCTCCGACTGGAAGTTCGCGGTAGGCAAATCTGACGTCACTGGGCCGATTCGAACGGCCGACACCCGCTTTAGGAGAATTTAAAAGCAGCGTGCCTAGCGTGTTCCGATTATGCCTCCTGTCTCATGCTTTATGACTTTAGTGGAGTGTTTTTGTCTGGTCAAGACAGGCGAATATCCCGCAACATTTCCCGCACATTATCCAGCATCTCTGGACTTGCGACGGCTGCTCCCCAGCAGGCGGTAGCGGCCGACATGCCCCGGCTGCGCGCGGGCAACTCTCGGCCCGGAGTAGGGCAATGAACCGGGACCGTTAGCGGCCATAAGGGGAAGTGCGTTATCGCGGGCAATGGAAGAGGGCCAGAGCCGCGAGGAGATAAGCAGAAAGAATACGAGACAGCAGCGCCGCGCTGCCGATGGTCGATATGGCGGCGAGGCTTCCCACCTCGCCTGCCGGGGCGGGAAGCCGCTTTTTTGCTTGCCGACGAAAAAACGGTGCCCGACGATTTCGTCGGGCACCGTATCGCTTTCCTGGCGCCCCTGGGCCGATTCGAACGGCCGACACCCGCTTTAGGAGAGCGGTGCTCTGTCCCCTGAGCTACAGGGGCGCTCCTTGGTATTGTAGCAAATGGAGCTGTAAGTGCGGCTTGGCGCTCAATTTTACAGATGGTTCCTACAGCCCGGTGCTACTCCTCCGTTTCGTCTTCGGAGCCAGTCTCATCGGTCTCGACGGTGTCGTCCTCTCCCGTGTCGCTTGCACTTGCAGAGCTGCTGGAAGCCGAGGATTTTTCCTCGTCCGTTTCGTCGGAATCCTTTGCGAACTCGACGGCCAGCGATACGTCGCCGTCGATGTCGGTGAGCGTAACGGAATTCGTAGCGCCGTACGAATTGCCGTTCGAGTCCGAGACGTTGGCGATATGGTAGCCATCGTTAGCGGAAATGCTGAAGCTCACGGACCCGCCCGGCTCGACCGAGACGGACTCGGGCGAGACCGATCCGCCTTCTGGGTAGTCAACGTAAGCGGAGGCGTAGTAGTACTCCGGCCCAGTGCTCACGACGATGTTGATGGTGGCTCCGGTCTTGGCCTTGTCGTTGCTCGTGGGCGATTGGCGGATGACCGTGCCTTCGTAGTAGTAATCGTCCTGCTCGTAGGAGACCTTCACCTTGAACCCGGCGTTCTCGAGCGTGTTCGTGGCCGTGCTTTCGCTTTCGCCCACGACGTCGGGAACCGATATGGTCTCTTCGCCCAGGGACAAGTAGTACGTGACCGTCGAGCCCTTGTCGACCATTTCACCAGCGGACGGCGTCTGGCGCAAGACGCGGTTCTCCTTCACTTTGTCGGAATACTCGGCCGTACCCGACTCGTACTTGAGGCCAGCCCGTTGCAGCGCCGCACGCGCGTCGTTGGCATTCATCTCGGAAAGATCGGGGACTTCGACCTGTTCGATTCCCTTGGAGACCGTAAGCACGATCTTCGTTCCCCGCTCCTGCATGGTACCTGCACGCGGGTTCTGCGCGATGACGACGTCCTTTTCGACGGAATCATCGTAGATGTACTCGGGGTCGCCGAGCGTGAATCCCGCTTGCGAGAGCGTGCTGCTTGCCTTGTCGAACGCCATGCCTGTAACATCGGGCGTTTCGATGCCGGTGGGCTCGGTATTGGCGGGATTGTTTCCCGAGATCAACGCGTACGATATGCCCGCGATGGCCGCGATGGCCACGAGGACCCCGATGAATATGAGCACCCCGCGCTTCTTGTTCTTGCCATCTTTCTTGGGGTTGACGGCGGATATCTTGTTGCTGCCTTGCGCGGTGCCGTCGATGTTTACCGGCATGACCGTGGTCTTGTCGGTCTTGAAACGCCCAGCTGCTTCGGCGCCGATGGGCTCTGCAATGAGCGCCGTCTGCTCGCCGCTGAAGCCGCCGACGTTGACGGGCCGGCCGGCCAGGAAGTCGTTGAGGGCGTGGCGCATATCGCGCGCCGTGGCAAAGCGGTCGAGGGGATTCTTGCTCATCGCCTTCATGATGATGGCTTCGAGGTTGGGATCCATGTCGGGGTATATCTCGCGCGGGGGAACGGGCTGCTCGCTCACCTGCTTGAGCGCCACGCTCACGGCGTCGGGACCGTCGAACGGCAGCTTGCCCGTCGCGGCTTCGTACAACACGAC
>CAMPAJ010000316.1 GCA_946631805.1 uncultured Eggerthellaceae bacterium | reverse complement strand
AACCGTTTTACCGGTGAACCCGGTAACCAGGGTTCGAATCCCTGCCTCTCCGCCATTCGATTTCAAATCGCCCTGACGGGCGATTTTTCATATGCACGCTGCGCGGCGTCCTGGCACCCCATCTTGTCACGATCCTGCGACCTTGCGTACCCGAGGTACGCGGCGGCCGCACGATCCTGCCAATATGGGGCACCAGGACGCCGCTCGCTTCGGTGGCTGTCAGGCTATGGGAGGGCCGTCGTGTGGATTCCAGCCGTTACAGTTCAGTCCCAAGTAGCTCTGTATATGAGAGGGGCGGGGTCGTGAGCGATTCTGCAGGCACATACTTCTAACCTCATATTGGTTTAGCCGAAGCCAAGCGAACGACCCCGCCCCTCTCATATACAGAGCGGACGGTCGGGAGGCCGTCGCATGAATTCGAACCGATGAGGAGGCTTACTCGGTGGCAGCTTCGGCCTCGGCGGCCTCGGCGGCTTCTTCTGAGCTAGTTGGGTCGGCCGACGTGGGCGGTTTGGCGTCCTCGGGCCAGGGGGTGATCTGCACGTTCGTGCTGTTTGCGAGCAACTCGTCGAGCGTTACGAAGCGATACCCCTGTTTGACCAGCTCGGGAAGTGCGCGACTGAGTGCGTTGGCGGTCGTGTCCTGGTGGTCGCCGCCGTCGTGCATGCGCACGATCGATCCGGGCTTTATGGTCTTGAGCGTCTTGTAGATGTCGTCTTCTTCAAGGTAAATCCAGTCGCCGGTATCGATCGTCCAGCCGATTTCGGCGTCGATGAGCGGCGCGACGGTGGGGATTTCGCTTTCGTACATATCCTCGCCGCCGATGCGCGCCAGGTGGCTGGGCTCGTTGCCCAGTACGTCGGCGATGGCTTTGTACCCGTTCAGAACCTCGTTTCGCAGCTCGTCGGGCGTGAGGTATTCCATTTTGCCGCCCGCTGGCAGACCGTCGTCGTAGCTGTGCGTGCACACCTGGTGCCCGGCTTCGGCCTCTTTGCGCACAAGTTCGGCAGCGTCGCCCTGAATGGCGTCGCCGCGGCAGAAGAACGTGGCCTTGGCGTTGTTTTGCGCCAGGATGTCCAGGATTTGCTGCGTGTACATGAGCGAGGGGCCGCCGTCGAAGGTCAGCGCGACGATCTTCTGGTCTCCCACGTCGGGGTCGATACGCGTCTCGATGAGGTCGACGGGGTCAACCGTCTGCTTTTCCACAACTTCGCCCGATATCTGCCCGGTGCGCGTTTCGATGACGCCGTCGCTGCCTGGGGTGAAAGTATGGATGGCGCCGAGCCCGACGATGCTCGCGCCGTGCGGAACGGGGCTTTCGACCGCATCGTAGGGTTCGATCCGGTCTTTGCCGTCCGTAATGGTTATAACGTCGCCATCGCGCAGCTTGTAGTCGGGATCGGCTGTTTCCTCGCCGTTGACCGTTGCCGCAAACGGATCGCCCTGGCTGCGCTCGAGGACGGTGCCGCCGAGCGAGATGAGGTCGCCTGGGTTGATGGGCAGGCCACTATCCCTGAGGGCGACCGAGAGCGTTTTCTCGCCGCGCAGGTCAAGCTGCGTGCCGTTGACGCTCACGCGGATGGGCGTGGCGCTCGAGCACAGCTGCACGGCGAACACGATGAAGGCAATTGCCGCCGCGAGCAGGATGATTTTCCCGAATGTTGGGCGGTACCAGCGGTTTTGCGCAGCCTCGGCCTCGCGGGCCTCCGTGGCGGCCCTGCGCGCATCGCGCGCGGTCCGAGTGCGAAGCGTGGAACGATTCGTGCGAGACGTTTGGGAGAGCTGGCGCTCCAGCGAGCCCGTGCGCTGCGTTTGCGCAGATGAACCGCCTTGTGTGCCCATGCGTCTGGTTTGCGCGCCCGCGAGCTGCCGCTGCGCTGGCTGGCGGCTTTGCGAGCCCGTGCGCGGCGAGCCGTCCGGCTCCAGGAACCGGGTTCGCTCGCTTTGCTGTTGTTGCTGCCTGCGCGCCAATCGTCACCTTTCGAACAATAGACTTCGCCCATTATACGAAACCCCCGCCACCTCCACCTTTACACCAAATCGAAAGCGCGAACACGGAACAACTAGCCGTGGTGCAGTTCCTCTGCATTTCTCTTCCATCGCCACGCAGTCCACAATGAGCATCAGCCCGATGGGTGCCCGGGCATTCCCGGTGCTCATCGGACTCACGGCAATCCGAAAGCGCGGGCACGGGACAAGTGACCATGGTGCAGCTACTCTGCATTTCTCCTTCATTGCCACACAGTTCACGAAGCCGACAAAAAGTCGCGTTAGAATGTGCAAATGCTATACATATGTAACCGAAAGGACGTGAAATGACCCGTATCCATTGCCTGAACAATATTTCGAAGAAGGGTACCGACCAGCTGCCCGCCGGATACGAACTTGTCGACGACCTCGCGCAGGCCGACGGCGTGCTCGTACGCAGCGCGCAGCTGCACGAGACCGAGTTCCCCAAGAGCCTGCTGGCCATCGGCCGCGCCGGCGCGGGCGTGAACAACATCCCGCTCGAGCGCTGCGCCGACGAGGGCATCGTCGTGTTCAACACCCCCGGCGCCAACGCCAACGCCGTGAAGGAGCTCGTGCTGTGCGGCATGCTCCTGGCCAGCCGCGGTATCATCGACGGCGCCGCCTGGTGCCGCGAGAACGCCGACGACGAGAACATCGCCAAGTCCGCCGAGAAGGCCAAGAAGGCGTTTGCCGGCCGCGAGATCCTGGGCAAGAAGCTCGGCGTCATCGGCCTGGGCGCCATCGGCGCGCTTGTTGCCAACGCTGCAGTTGAGCTGGGCATGGACGTGTACGGCTACGACCCCTACGTCTCGGTCGACGCCGCCTGGC
>CAMPAJ010000315.1 GCA_946631805.1 uncultured Eggerthellaceae bacterium | reverse complement strand
CATGGTGCCGTTCACAGTCGACATCATGCAAAGCATCGGCATCGTCATCTTGCAGGTGCTGGACAAGTACGCGTTCAGGGGAAAGATGTACCTAGTCGCCGCCATTGTGAATGTGGGAATCACCATCGTGCTCGCCCGCGAGTTCGGCTGCATCGGCGCCGCGGCGGCAACGGGCCTCACGCTGTTCGTCGTGAGCGATATCCTCGTGAACTTCTACTACTCGCGCAGCGTTGGGCTTGACATGCTCCACTTCTGGAAACAAGTAGCCCGCTTCGCGTTGCCCATCGTGCCGCTGTGCGCCGCAGGCATTTTCGCCTGGCAGGCCATAGCGGCATCGGTCGAGGTCGGCTGGGGAGTGCTCTTAGCCGGCATAGTCGCGTACACGGTCGTCTTCGCAGCTTACGTGTTCATCTTTTCCGCCGACTCGTACGAGCGCGGCCTCGCTCGATCGGTTCTTGCCAAGTTCAAGAAATGAGCCAATAGACTGGCAGTGAGCTGATGCATCCAAGCAGATGCGCCCAACCAGGTTAAATGTATCAAGCTGATGCGCCCAAGCTTATCCATCCATGCTGATATACCCAACCAGGTTAGATGTATCAAGCTGACATCGGCGGCACTATGACGGCAGTTTTGGCTCGAGTCTGGAGGAACATGCCAAAATCGGGTTCATAGTATCGGCCGCGTGACAAAACAGGGCTCATAGTATCTTGAGCAGGAACTATGAGCCCTGTTTTGTCAGTTCGGAGATGCTATGAGCCCGATTTTGGCAGAATACGAAAGCAGTTTGCCAAAAGGTGTGTCATAGTGTCTCTCTTTTGAATGAGCGCATGGGCGTCCCGGGGAGAGCCGTGGCGTCCCCGGGCGCGCAAGGAGATCCCAGGGAGCGCAAAGGCGTGCCTGCGGGTAACAAGGGTGTCCCGGGGAGCGCAAGGAGATCCCGGGAGCATGAGGGCGCCCCTGGCGCTCATTTCTGGCACCTATTTTCGGAGAGTCTATTCAGTTCGGCGAATGCGCTTGTCGATAGTGAATACCAGGAACGTTTTTGCGCACACTTAAACGCCGTAATAGTACTTGTGCGCATCGGACCCGTTGAATTCGGGCTGGTCGGTCACGTCGGTCCACAGGATCTGCGTCTGCGTGAAATCGATGTTGGCTTCGGAAGGGTCCTCGCCGCTGTCGACGACGTCGACGATGGCCTTCCATCCCTCGGGGTTGAGGTAGCACAGCCACTTGCCGCCCGTCGCCTCGTTGAAGTCGCCGGCATGCGGACCCGTCGCGCTGTACATGGTCATGCTGCCGTCCGAGAACGTCGTGGCGAGCGAAATCGCGTTGATCGTCTTGTAGTCGGTGTCGATGTATTCCGCGATCTGCAGCACGAGGCCGGGAATCTCGGTAATGGGGCGATCGAGGATTTTCTTGATGATGCCCTCCAGGAGCGCGCGTACGTTGCTTTGCCTGTGGGCGTCCTGGTCGTCCTCGAACTCGTGGCGTGCGCGCGAGAAAATCTCGGCTTCCTCTCCGTTGAGCGTCTGCTTACCGGCCTTGATCGTGACCTCTTTGTGCTCCATCGTCTCGTACGACAAGTCGATGGGCACATCGACGGTCACGCCGCCGACCAAGTCGACAATGTTCGCGAGCCCGGATACGCGCACTTCGGCATGGTGGGAAATGGGCAGCCCCGTAAGCTCGGAAATCGCGGTGACGGTCGAGGCGATGCCTTCGGCGTTGAACAATTCGTTGAGCTTGACGTACGAGCCGTCTTTGCAGCGATAGGGCGTATCGCGCGGGATGGAGAGCATGGTGAGCGTGCGGTTCTTCTCGTCGACGCGCATGAGCATCATGACGTCGGAGCGTTCGTTGTCGCCGCGCTCGTCGTGGTGGGCGCTGGAATTTCCCTCGCGGGAGTCGGAGCCCATGACCAGGACGTAGTACGGTTTGCCCGCCGTTTCGGGCACGAGGATGCCGGAAAGGGCATCGACGGTCTGTTCGTCGGGGGCAAGCGCTTTGTCAAGCGCGCTCGCGAACCAGAACGCATAGGCAACGCCGCCGACGAGCATGACTGCCAGAATGCAGCCGAGGATTTTGGCGACGCGCTTGGCGGTACGTCCGCGCCTGCGCACGCGCGCTACCTCCGGGTAGATGCTTGCAGAAGAGGGGAGCGAGGCAACCGCTTCGTCAGCGGGCCAGGCCGCCCCCTGATGGGGCGCGTAAGATGCTGCAGCGCCCATAGCTCGGCTGGGCGCGGCGCTTGCCGCATGCTGGCCTTGCGGGGTGGAGCCGCTTCCGTACAGGTCGCGTCTGTAGTTGCTTGCGGAATCTGCCTGGGGCATGCCGTTTTGCGTATCGAGGTTTCGTCCGTGAGCGCCGTATGCGCCCTCGTTCGTCTTCTTCCGGAGTGCCACGCCATGCCTTTCTGCAACGAATTCTCAATAAAACCTGTTCATATTAGCATGACGATAGATTTGTAACCCAAAGCAGACACTTTCTACAGATGGCGGGAAATCCGCGGGAAGTCCCTTACCATCGCTGAGCCGTCGTTGGCGTCGCATTGCGTGGTCAGGGCGAATGGGTGGCCAGAACGCCCTGGCGAATGCTAGCTGCTCGTTCGGCACAAGCCCTCTAAGAAGCGTGCGCGATGGCGAAATCGACGATGCGTGCCGCGGCGCTCGTGGTGCGTTCCATCGGGATGTCGAAGGCCGAGGCGGCGAACGCTTCGAGCTCTTCTTTCGGGTACGTTTTCGCGGCCGCGTCCGCAAGGTTGGCGATAGATGCCACAAGCTCGTCTTGCGTGAACGCGCCCAGCCCGGGGCAGGTTGTGGACGGGTCGGTGTTCAGGCCGGGAGATACCCGGTA
>CAMPAJ010000314.1 GCA_946631805.1 uncultured Eggerthellaceae bacterium | reverse complement strand
GGACGGTGCGCCCCCTCGATGCGGACACCGCCCGAGCGTCGGGCTACAGCGCGTCGGCCACGGCCTTGTAGATGCCCAGCTCGTCCAGGCCCGTAACGTCCACGCGCAGCATGGGCAGCTTCTTCTTTCGAGGATCGTCGGGGGTATGGGTCAGCTGGACGGTCTCCCAAACGCCGTCGCCGTAGTAGGCGATGCTGCTGTACTCGGTCGCGCTCAGGACGGCTGGTGCCAGCTTGTGGTCTACGTAGCTCTGCAGGTGCTTCTGTCGGTCGGTCATCATCGTTTTGAATCCTTCTCGTTGAACAAGCTTGTGTTGCGTTTCAACCACGATTCGAACTCGCTCACGAGCACGCCCCCGTACCTGTCGCCTTCCAGGTACCTGACGGGCAGAGGGTCTTCCTCGCGGGCGGCTAACCTGTAGAGCGTGTCCGTGCTCTTGTGCCACTCGCGGGCGAGGTCTGGAACCGTGGTGATAGTCCTCATGGCTGCGCTAGTCATCCCGACCAGTGCCTTGCGCGGAGGCCGACTTCTCGTCGGCCGGGAACGCGCCGATGGTGAATGCCTCGATGGGCGTCCCCCACCATTCGGACAGCTTCTTGATTTCGGAGAATTGGAACTCGCTCCTGCCTGCCAGCTTGTTGTCGAGTGCGGACGCGGAGATATCGAGATACTTTGCCATCTTCTGCTTCGGCACGCCTAGATCGGCTCGCCGCTCTTCGATGGCTGGATAGCACATCTTCTGAATCGCCACTTATGAATCCTTCCTACGAATTTCCCATATCTGGGATTCACAGCCCCTACGTTACTAAATATCTGGGAACTATGCAACACATTCTTGCAAATTTATTCCCGTATTCTTAGTATTTGTACTGTGAGCAGGGAGGTGGACGGTTATGGAGTTTTATGAGTGCCTAGTAAAGCTGATGAAGGAGAAGAACGTTTCCCAGGCGCAGATATGCAAGGCGACTGGCATCGCTTCGAGCGCCATGAGCCATTACGTTCGCGGCGAGACCGAGCCTTCCTTCACGAAGGTCGTGGCTATCGCCCGCGCTTTAGGCGTGACCACCGACACCCTTGCGGGGAAGCAGCCGAAGATGGCCGTGGACCCCGAAGAGGCTGAGCTGATTTCGCTCTACCGCTCGATGGACTCCGATGGCAGGGAGCGCCTGATGGAGCAGGCTCAGTTCCTCGCATCGCGCCATAGGGGGGTATGAGATGACGCGCAGCCATTTCGGAGCCGTCCAACGTCTGGACAAGGGCAGGTACCGCGTATCCGTCGAAGGCCCGAAGTCCGCAGACGGCAGGCGCACGCGCCGCTCTAAGGTCGTGCGCGGAACCCGCGAGGATGCCGAGGTCGAGCTTGCGAAGATGCGGCTCGATGCCGGGCTCGATTCCGAGCAGTTCGATACGTGGACGTTCTCCCGCTACTGGGAGGCCGTGTACGCGCCCATCGTGGAGACCAAGGGCAAGGACACCGCACGCGGCATTAACGGGGCCTACAGGCGCAACCTGCTGCCGCTCTTCGGAGAAATGCGCATGGGTGCCATATCCAAGCGGCTCATAGAATCGAAGCTGAACTCGATCGCCAACGAGCACGCTCGGTGGGCCGCGTTCAAGGCGCTGCGTCAGGCGTTCAACTACGGATGGGAGAACGAGCTGCTGTCGGCCAACCCCTTCCTCAAGAAGCCGAAGGTACCCCAGCCGCGCAAGGTCGAGCAGGACACGCTCGATGCCAAGTCCCTCGCCGAATGGGCGACGGGAATGCGCGGCTACCGATACGAGGCGGCGCTGCTGCTCATGGCGTTCTGCGGGCTGCGCCGCGAGGAGGCGTGCGCCCTCCGATGGGAGGATGTGTCCTTCGAGGATGGGTACGCCATCGTCCGCATCGACAAGACGAGCAAGGACGACGGCCTGTCCGAGACCAAGACCGAGAGATCGACCCGCACGGTCGTGTGCGCGGGATACGCAGCCGAGCGCCTGAGCGAGATCGCCGGCGACGGCTGGCTGTGCGCGTCGGTCGCCGAAGGCTCGGAGGGGAAGCTGGTGAAGCCCCATTGGGTGTACGCGAGCTACAAGAAGTGGTGCAAGGACCATGGCGTGCGCTACATCCCGCCGCGCAACCTGCGCACGACGTATGCAACCGTCCAGCAGGCGAACGAAGTGGACTCCCTTGTGGTGTCGAGGGCGCTCGGCCACACGAAGCTGTCAACCGATTACGCGCATTACTTCATGGCGAACAAGCCCGCGCAGATCGCCGCAGCGCAGGCTCTAGCGGATGCCGTCGGCGATAAGATGTAACACGATGTAACACGTAGGCATCTTGGAGAAGAGGCGTTTTTCGTTGATTTCCCTGCTCGGAAGTGGAGCGGGCGACGGGAATCGAACCCGCGTCAGGAGCTTGGAAGAAAGCGTATCTGGGAAAACGCCGCAGGTCAGAAAGCCGTCCATCAGGCGTTTTAATGATTCGATACCCTCTGAAACCTGCTGAAACCCTCTGACATGTAACACGATGTAACACGCTGTAGCACGAAAAAAGCCCCCGCAAGCCGGAGCCTGCGGGGGATGACGGCAGTAATTGCTGAAGGGTCGCCGTCGGACAGCAGTATAGCAGTTCGCGGATGCAAGAAAAGCCCCGCCCGACCGAGGCCGAGCGGGGCGGGGACGCCTTCGAGCGGCGGTCCCCCTAGTAACGCGACGTATGACGCGGGACGCCGCAACCCGCTCGAACCGGCGCGTTCTGCATCCCCTCGGATGTTGAGGGCGCTTTCTCCGCGACGTGCGCTCATGGAGCCCGCATGCTTTCTGGTGGCGGGCACTCACCGCTGTTGGGAGTATATCACTTCCCGATGTACGACCGCC
>CAMPAJ010000313.1 GCA_946631805.1 uncultured Eggerthellaceae bacterium | reverse complement strand
GAGCTCGAGGAAGCAGGCGTAAACATCTTGGGCACGAGCCCCGAGATCATCGACCTGGCCGAAGACCGCGACCGTTTCCGTGAGGTCATGGATCGCCTGGGTATCCCGATGCCCGAAGCCGGCATGGCCGTCAACGTAGCCGAGGCGCTCGACATCGCCCACGAAATCGGCTATCCGGTTATGGTGCGTCCGAGCTACGTGCTCGGCGGCCGTGGCATGGAGGTCGTGTACGACGACGAGAACCTGCGCTCCTACATGGCCGCGGCTGTCGGCGTCACGCCCGACCGTCCCATCCTCATCGACCGTTTCCTCAACCATGCGCTCGAATGCGAAGCCGACGCCATCTGCGACGGCACGCATGCCTACGTGCCCGCCGTCATGGAGCACGTCGAGCTCGCAGGCGTCCATTCGGGCGACTCGGCAGCCATCCTGCCGAGCGTCACGATATCGGATGAGCATCTGAAGACCATCAAGGAATACACGCGCCTCATCGCCGAAGCCATGCATGTCCGCGGCCTCATGAACATCCAATACGCTATCGAAGGCGAGAAGGTCTACGTGCTCGAGGCGAACCCGCGCGCGAGCCGCACGGTGCCGCTGGTAAGCAAGGTGTGCGGCATCCAGATGGTGCAGATCGCCACCGACGTCATCACGATGCCGCTCACCGGCCGTCCTTCCCCGGTACCCGAGCTCAAGGACGTCGAGTACAACCATTACGGCGTAAAGGAAGCCGTGTTCCCCTTCAATATGTTCCCCGAAGTCGACCCGGTGCTTGGCCCCGAAATGCGCTCCACAGGCGAAGTGCTCGGCCTTGCCGGCACGTTCGGCGAGGCGTTCTTCAAGTCCCAAGAGGCCACGCAGACGGTCCTGCCGCTCGGCGGTACGGCGCTGCTGAGCATCTCGGACCGCGATAAGGACGAGCTCGTTGAGCTTGGCCAGGCGCTCATCGACGCCGGCTTCGAGATCATCGCCACCCGCGGCACCCGCGACGCGCTCGTCGAGGCGGGCATCCCGGCGACGCTCACGCTAAAGGCGTCGGAAGGCCGTCCGAACGTCATCGACCTCATCACGAACGGCGATGCCGATCTGATCATCAACACGCCTTCCACCACGACGAAATCCGCCGATGACGGAAGCGCCATGCGCCGCGCCGCCATCAAAGCCCATGCCGCCTACATGACGACCATGGCGGCCGGCAAGGCGGCGGCCGTCGGCATCAAGACCGTGCGCGAAACCGGTTCCAACAAAGTGAAGTCGTTGCAAGAGGTGCACGAAGGCATCAAGCGCTAGCGTCTTTGATTACCTTAGCATTCAAGGTGACGGGAGCTCGTCTAAGGCGAGCTCCCGTTGTTTCTGGACTAGATGATTCGACAAGGCTTACCGACGCCTTTTTCGCTTCATGGTAATTTCTTTGCAGAACGCTTCACCAAGGTGCGATGGAGTATCCTACTTCAGGACCATTTCCCATTGTAGTAAAGGGGACAGTCCCCTTTACTACATACCACAATGATGGATGCCGCCCACAAGGCGGCGGAATGCGAGCTATTATGAGCAATCCTACGCTCGAGCGCGAGCTTGAGGAATACGCAGAAGGCGCTAACGCCTACCTTGACGCATTGCGCGAGAAGGGCATTGTGTTTGCAGAAGCGGATGTAAATCAAAAGCATATCGACGAACTGCGTGCACAGCTCAAGGAACGCGGGGCCGAGTTCAAGAACGCAGGTGCCTCCATCGTGTGGGGCTGGCAGTCCAAAGCGTGCGTGGAATGCACGGGCGCCCACGGGTCCGAGACGTTCTCGACCACGTTCAAGTGCCATCGCGATTGCTATTTCTGCTTCAACTACAACGTGGCCGATTATCAGAAATTCGTACGAGAAGGCTGCCCGTGGCAGGAAGGTCTCGAAGATGCCGAGCGCCGCTACGGTCACGATGGCCTTGCCGCGCTCGGCCTCACGGGCGGAGAGCCCCTCCTCGTGCTCGATGATTCGATTGCCCTTCTTGAAGAGGTGAACAAACGCTTCCCTTCGGCTCACAAGCGCATGTACACCTCGGGCGATTTGCTTACCGAGGACGGGGCAAAGCGACTGCGCGATGCCGGGCTCGACGAAATACGCTTCAGCGTGAAGCAAGACGACCCCATAGAGCGCCAGGAGCGCGTTCTCGCCGCCATGCGAATCGCACGTCGCTACATCCCCTCGCTCATGGTGGAAATGCCCATCATCCCCAAAACCGAAGAGCGCATGCACGAGCTCTTCGAGCGCTGGGATGAAATCGGCATCGACGGCATAAACCTGCTCGAGTTCTGCTTCCCGTTCCATAGCTGGGAGGAATACGCTAAACGAGGCTTCGAGATACGCAATCCCCCGTTCGACGTCATGTACGATTACGGGTATTCGGGCGGTTTGCCTGTGGCGGGCAGCGAAGAGCTTTGCCTGGAGCTTATGCTGTGGGGCATCGATCACGGCATATCGTTCGGCATGCATTACTGTTCGCTCGACAACAAGCATAGAAGCGAAATGCGCCAACGTAACGAGCGCGGTCGCAAGATGCACCCAGTTTTCCACTTCGACGACGGTGATTTCTTCCTCAAATGCGCCAAGGTGTTCGGCAAGGACGTCGAACCCACAATCGAAGCGCTCTTGCGCGCCGGAAAGACTGATTTCCTGCAGAACGAGCAAGCGCAGTCGCTCAGTTTTCCGCGTCGTTACCTGCGTTTCCTCGGCAACATCGACATCTCCCCCGCCATTTCGTACTGCGTCCTCGAGACCGACGAGGAGGGCACTTACCTACGGGAAATAGCCTTGAAGCCGCTCCATGCGCGCTGAGCGCATTTACGCATCGAAAGCGCCATATGACGAGG
>CAMPAJ010000312.1 GCA_946631805.1 uncultured Eggerthellaceae bacterium | reverse complement strand
CGGGCACGTAGGCCATGTGTCCCTCGAACGGCAGCTCGGCATAGGAACCGATCTCGGCCTTCGTAACCGCCCACACCTCGCGCAGACCTGCTGAGACCCGTATGTAGTCTTCGCATTCCGACTCGGGCGTATTCAGGAACTGACTGCGCAAGCTGCTAAGCACGCGCTTCCGACCCAATACCTTCTCCTTGGCAAGCGACGTTGCCAGAAGCTTGAGCATGCTGTCCTGCCGCGTGCGCTTGTTCAGCATCATCGGGTTCATGAGCTCGTAGTACACGAGGAACGCATCCTTGGCGCGCTGCTTCTTTTGCGCATCGACGGGCAGCGGAATGAGCGGGAAGATGTCGATGGACATGCCGGTCGGGGCCATGTCCCATGCAGATGCGCGGCGGATCTCGGTATTGTCGAGCGCCACGAACCGCGAGAACAGCGACGGGTAATTCTCGTAACGGAAAATGTTCACGATTTCGAATCCGGGAATGGGATCCTCTTCCCACGCTTTCATCATGGCATTGTAGTAACCCCACGTAACGGCAACATCCAAGTCGAAATCCCAGGGAATGAAACCGCGGTGCCGCACCGCGCCCAAACACGTCCCGGCGTCCAGGAACAGCTTGATGCCGTGCTTGCGAGCCCATTCGTCGAGCAGGCAGTACATGCCCAGCAAAATTTCGAATTTCTGGTCTTTTGTGACTCTACTCATGCGATTTACCTCTTGAACGTAGAAATTGCGCTACGGAAACACTATCACGTTTTCCCATTTTTGCTATCTTCGGCAAAAACGATACAACAGCTTTGACACATCGGAGGCCGTTACTCGCGCTTCAGCATCGTCACGAGCTTCGATACGCCAAACGCCAAGAAGAACGCGAAGACGGCCATGAGCGCGTACGCTGCCAAATCCTCGTTACCGTACCACGGGAAGAACTTGCGAAACGCCTGGTTAAGCATAATGTGCGCAACATAGAGCTCGAGCGTGAACGTTCCGGTCCAAGCAAGGAAGCGGTATAGCGGCCGCTTCGCCCCGGGACATTTGGTCAACTTGTCGAACGTCTCGCAGCAAAGCGCGATGAGGTATGCGATGGAAATACCCCCGATGCCGTAGAAGAACCTGCGTACAGGTCCGTGCAGCGCATCGAAATGCATGACCGCGAAGAACAGGACGACGCATGCGATCACGACCCCGATGCAAACCTTGGGAACGCGCTTCTTCTCGTAGACGAGCTTGCCGAAGTAGCACCCGATAATGAACACGGGAATGCGCGTGAGGGCGATCTCGATCGTGTCGTAGTACTCGTGGTTGCGGGCATCGAACATGAATACGGCCACGTAAACAAACGCCAGAAGCGCCAAGCAGCGCAAACCGGACCGAGCCTTTGCACCTTGTGCAGAACCAGACGCCCCCGCATCCCCCGCCGCGCGACGAGCATGAGCCGGAAAGAGCACGCGGTAGATCATCGGATATGCGGCGTACAGCGCAAGGATGAGCGAAACGTACCAGATGGAGGCATCGTTAGTCATAAGAAAGAAGTCGATGAGCATCATCCTGGGCACGAACTTGGCCAGGGCAAAGCTTTCGATGAGGTAGCGATACGCCCAAAACCACCCGAACAGTATCCAAACAGCGGGCACGATGCGCAAGAAGCGCTTGCGGTAGAAATCGTTCACGTCATCGTTCTTCGTGAACGAGAAGTAGAGCGAAATGCCCGAAAGGAACAGGAAGATGTCGACGCCCACGTTGCCGGTATCCAAGACGAGCTTGAGCAACCAAAGCGACTGGTTGCCGAACGAGAAGTCCACGTCGTTGATCGCCGAAGCGTGAAAGACGACGACCCACAGTATCGCCAATCCGTAGATGGGCGCGCGATGCTTGCTAACAACGTTTAAATCCATGGAACCTCGAATCGATGTGCGCTCGTATGCGGCATTGTTACGGTTAAGCCGTGTTCGGTCATTGTATATCAACATTCCCCCAGTACTCATTTGATACAATCTTGGCACTGCAATCCACCGAATTTAGGGACTCTTATGCAAGCAAATTCTCAAACGCTCCTCGAGCAAATCCACGAATCCGCCCCCAACGTCAACCCTGCATCCATCGCGAGCAGCCTGTACCGGAGGGGCTTGGAGAGCGCCATCATCGCATCGGCGCATGAGGCCAGCTATTCCCTGCTCGACACCTTCAACGCGTTCTGCGCCGAGCATGGCGTCAATTACTTCGCCATAGCCGACACGCTCGCGGGCACGTATTCGTACGACGACTTCATTCCCGGCACGACGAAGATCGAGGTGGGCATGCTGCGCGACGATTACCTGCGCTTCGAGCATGCGTACTACGAAGCGGGCGGCCACAACGTCGTGGAATACCCGTACCCGAGCCCCGCCGACGTGCTGTCGTTCTCGCGCCAGAGCCTCATCGACGCCCTTGCCGACATGACGCCAAACGACGACGTCGTGGCCGACCTCGACGACGTCAAGGGCGCCTCGATGCTCGATGCGGCTAAGGCCCGCATCATGAGCGCTATCCATCCTGGCCAGCCTGAGGAGGGCGAAGAACCCTCGATTGCGCCGCTTTCCGTGCGCGACGGCGAGCACCTGCGCTTCTTCCAGAACGAGCCTTCCGAAACGCCCTTCACGCTCTCGTCGCATTACGACCTGGCGCTGAGCTACCACAAGCGCATGCCCACCGTGCAGATGCCCGGGTACTTCATGGTCATGCGCGAGGGCAACCCGCTCTTCGGCGCGGGGCACATGCCCATCGTGTACGGCCCGAGCATCCAGATCTCGGTCTTCGACGCGTTGCCCGACGACTACGATTTCGCCCGCGCGCTGTTCAAGGAGCTCAAAACGCTCAGCAACCTTGGG
>CAMPAJ010000311.1 GCA_946631805.1 uncultured Eggerthellaceae bacterium | reverse complement strand
CTTGCACATGGCGGAAACGGGAGAGGACGCTTAAAAAGCGTCATGGGGCTGCCATGTGCATCAAAAGTGTACATTTCTTTGATAGCGCATCTCGTTTTCCCAGGTCATATTTTTCATTTCGAAAAATATGTACACTTTTTGCGTGCACGGCAGCAAAAGAGCGCTTTTGGATAATCCACAGAGGGGGCGTATCGTGAACAAGCGCGTTTCGATGAGCGGTCTGTTCGGCGCGATCATCGCCGCCGCCGTCGCCCTTTCGTTCCTCACGGGCAGCGTGAGCTGGGTTTCGCCCGCATCCATCCGAGATGCCTCGTATGCTGGGTGCGCGAGCGCCATCCACGATGCGGGCGCTCTTGGGCAGGGGAGCGTCGCGCCTCCGTTCGATGTGGCCGACGTGCCCGAATACGATGGCGATCCTTCCGTCGACGTCAACGGGGGCGAACCGTATTTCACTGATGAAGACCGCGCCGTCGATTTCGGCTACCAATACTACAGCGAGCTGGACCGCCGCGGCCGCTGCGGGGCGGCTTTCGCGCTCGTCGGCCCCGAGACGTTGCCCACGACCACGCGCGGCAGCATCGGTATGGTGCGCCCGAGCGGTTGGCGCATCGCGCGCTACAGCTGGATTGATGGGGAGTACCTGTTCAACCGCTGCCACCTGATAGGCTATCTGCTCACCGGCCAGAACGCCAACGAGCGCAATCTCATAACGGGCACGCGCTTCATGAACGTGAACGGCATGCTGCCCTACGAGGAGCGCGTGTCGTCATACGTGCACCGGACGGGCAACCATGTGCTGTACCGAGTGACGCCGCTGTTCGAAGGCCGCAACCTCGTGGCGTCAGGCGTGCTCATGGAAGCCGAGTCGCTCGAGGATGGTGGCGAGGGCATATGCTTCTGCGTCTGGTGCTACAACGTGGAGCCGGGCGTCGCCATCGATTATGCGACGGGCGAGAGCCATGCCGATGGGACGATTGACGAAGCGCTGGCTTCCCAAACGCCGGGGCAAGCTGGCGAAGACGACCAGACCGACCCCGCGGCGCGCGTGGTCGAAATCGACCCCGAAGCGACATTCGTGCTCAACACGAGCTCGATGAAATTCCATCGCCCGAGCTGCCAATCCGTGCAGGACATGGGCGAAGTTCATCGCGAGATGTTTTACGGCTCCCGGGAGGAGGCCATCGATGCAGGGTATGTCCCCTGCGGCTGGTGCAAGCCCTAATCGGCGCTCGGAGTGACGCTCTACCCGCTCAGATTGGTGCGTCCTACCTGTTTGAGCGCACCGGTCTGGATACACTCTACCTCGTTGAGCGCATCGGTTTGAGCGCATTCTTCCTACAGGTTGCGCACGACGTTGAGGTAGTGCAGCAGTTGCAGCTGATGGTACGGATGGTCCTCGGCCGCGCCGTCGGCGGCATCGTGCCATATGCCTTTCGAATCGCAGAAGCCGTTCGTGTTGACGCCCAAGATGTCCTGATGCAGCACGAGCAGGGCTTTCTGGTAAGCGCTTAGCGGCGCCCCGATGAGCTCGAGCAGCTGCGCTCCCAGGAAGTTCGCCGAGCTTTGGACGTCGTGGGCCGCATCCGTGCCGGTGTCGTAGTTCGTCCAGACGAAGTAGGGGGTAAGCGTTATGCGCGCTTTGTGGTCAAGCTCGTCTTCGTCCTGGTAGAGCGCGTCGTTGTAGTCGCGCGAAAGCGAGGGCTGGTGGTCGCCGAAAAACGCGACGGCCACCGGTTTGCCGATGTTCCTGAGCTGGTCGAGTAGGTACCGAATGGCGTTGTCGGATTCCTGCACGCACGAGAGGTACTCGTTGAGCATGGTGGTGGCGTTTTCGTCGAGGAAATCGGGCTTTACGTGGGTCGAGCGCGCTTCGGGGATGGAGCCCGTATCGTAACCGCCGTGGTTTTGCATCGTGATGTCGAGGATGAACTGGGCTTCGTCGTTGTCGCGCAGGATGTCGAGCATCTTGTCGTACGTGGCCTTGTCGCTCACATGCGTGTGGAACTCTTCTGCCCCGTCGAAATCGTAGATGAACAGCGATGTATCGATACCCATGTCGGCATACACGAACTCGCGGTTCCAATTGCCCGGGTAATTTGGGTGCATGCCCCACGTCTTGTAGCCGAGCTGCTTGAACGTTGCGGGGAGCGTCGCGGATTTCGCGAAGCTGAACTGCTGGTAGGGGTACGTGCCGTTGCCCAGGAAACCCATGGAGCTGAAGTTGAGGAACTCGTATTCGGAATTGCAGGTGCCGCCGCCGTGGACGGACATGTCGAGCAAGCCGCTCACGGCGGCGTCCTTGAGGCCGTGTGTGAGGTACGTGCCTTCGTAGCCGTCATGCAGCTCGTCGAAAATCGAGAGGTCGGAGTACGATTCGTTCATGATCGCGATGACGCTCGGCCTTGTTTCCTGGAATTGCTCGGTAGCTTTTGCATGGGTGGGGGCGAGCTTCTCGTCGTACGTGCGGGCAAGCTGGTCTTGCAGGGCGCGAGCGCTTTCGTCGGAATATCCTGCGGGTTCGTCGACGACCATGTCTTGCGTGGCGGCGATGAACGATACCAAAAAGCCGCTTTCGTGGTAGCTGTTGCGCAGGTCCCAATAATCGAGCTTCACGCCCAAGTCCTCGCGGTAGTCGACCTGTGTCACGTTTTGCCATACGCCGAATGCGCACAGTGCGCAGCATGCGATGTTCGCCGCGACGGCTGCCGTTCGGTACGGCACGCTGCGCTTCGCAGTGCGCGTAATCGGCACGATGAAGGCGAGCGCTGCGATGGCGCCGAACGCGCTGACGATGCAGGTGATGGCAAGGGTCGGTAGCGTGTAAGTGTAGCCGCCGCTCACGGCGGCAGCCGTTTGCCATGCAAGGA
>CAMPAJ010000310.1 GCA_946631805.1 uncultured Eggerthellaceae bacterium | reverse complement strand
CACGTGGCTCAACCAGACCGAGGACATCATCGAGCGTTACCTTCCGCAGTTCGCCGATCGCATCGCAGTCGTGGCCGGCGGTGCCGAGCGCAACGACACCATCATGAACGCCATCGACTACATCGAGTCCGACGGCGGCTTGGCCGACGACGACATCATCGTCACGCACGACGCCGTGCGCCCGTTCGTGAGCTACCGCATCATTGTCGACAACATCCGCGCCGCGCGCGAGTACGGCGCCTGCGACACCGTCATCCCCGCGACCGACACCATCGTGCACAGCGTCGACGGCGAGCTCATCGCCGACATCCCCGTGCGCAACGAGTACTACCAGGGCCAGACGCCGCAATCGTTCAACGCCGCGCGCCTCAAGGCCTTGTTCCAGGAGCTGGCCGCCAGCGACAAGGCGGTGCTCACCGACGCGTGCAAGATCCTCGTGCTCAAGGGCGAGCCCGTCGCGCTCGTGCAGGGCGACGTGAGCAACATGAAACTCACCTACACCAACGACATGCGCATCGCGCGTGCCATGATCGAGGGCGAGGACCTGGATGCTTAACAGGGTATACAGGTTGGTCGCACCCCATGTCATCGAGCCGGTCGAAGTTCCGGTGCAGCTCGATGAGACCTCGGTCGTCGTGCGCCCCACGCACCTTTCAATCTGCAATGCCGACATGCGCTACTACCTGGGGCGCCGCAGCCCGCAGGCGCTCGCGCAAAAGCTTCCCATGGCGCTCATCCACGAGGGCATCGGCGTCGTGGCGCAGGACCTTTCCGGCACGTTCGCGCCCGGCACGCGCGTGGTCATGCTGCCCAACGACCCGGTCGAGCAAGACGACGTCATCGCCGAGAACTACCTGCGCACGAGCCGTTTCTGCGGAAGCGGCTTCGACGGCTTCATGCAAGAGCTCTGCATCCTGCCGCCTTCCCGCGTGCTCGAGCTTCCGCAGGGCATCGACCCGCACGTGGCGGCGTTCACCGAGCTCGTGAGCGTGGCCGTGCACACGGTCACGCGTTTCCAGCACATCGCGCACGAACGGCGCGACACGATCGGCATCTGGGGCGATGGAAACGTCGGCTTCATCACGGCGCTCGTGCTGCGCATGATGTTCCCGCGCATGCGCATCGTCGTGTTCGGCCGCAACTCGTTCAAGCTCGCGGATTTCACGTTTGCCGAAACGTACCTCACGACGCAGGCGGGCGAGGCGCCGCAGGTCGACCACGCGTTCGAGTGCTGCGGCGGCGATGGCTCCGCTTCGGCAATCGACCAGATCATCGACCAGATTCGCCCCGAGGGCACCATCGCGCTCATGGGCGTGACCGAAAACCCCGTGCCCGTCAACACCCGCATGGTCCTCGAGAAAGGCCTGCGCATGTACGGCTCCAGCCGCAGCGGCCGCGCCGATTTCGAGCGCACGCTTTCGCTCTACCGCGCGAATCCCCAGATGGTCGACTACCTGCAAGCGCTCGTCGGCACCGTCGTGCCCGTCTCGTCCATCAAGGACATCGCCGCCGCCTTCCAAGCCGACGCCCGCAAGGCCATGGGCAAAACCATCATGCAATGGAACATGTAATGTGTATTTTGGGTCAGACCCAAAATACACATTGCTCGCCGCCCCGCGAAATGGGGTCATCATCGTTGGGGACATACGCTTCATCATCGGTGTATGTCCCCAATGATGATTTCGGGTGAAATGGGGTCGTAGCCAATTTCACGCAATGAGTCATTCCAAGGTTGGCTTTCATTACAATTGCCCGCGCCATTGCTAGAATGGAGCGCAAACACGTGCCACGTACTTGTGCGCAATGGGCATGTGCCAAAATGTGTATTTTGGGTCAGACCCAAAATACACATTCAAGTAAAGGAGAACTGCATGATCGACCTCATCGATGAAGCGAAATGGCTCGTCAAGGACTTCGTGCTCGGCATCGAGCTGCCGCGCCTGTATGCGCGCGAGGCGGCCCGCACGCAGGTCGACCCCAAGAAGGCCCTGTTTGTCAACGGAAAGCTCGACACCGTGCCCGACGCTTTCAGCATCATCATGCCGTACCTCGAAGCGCGCTACAGCATGAAGGCGCAGTTCGTGGGGCTCGGGCAGCAGACGTGCGGCAACGCCGAGTACCACCGCCGTTGCCAGCGCTTCGTGCGCGAGCTGGCCAGCGCCAAGTACGTGTTCCTCGAGGACTCGAGCGACATCGTCAGTTGCGTGCCGCTGCGCCCCCAGACCAAGGCCGTGCAGCTGTGGCACGCGTGCGGCGCGTTCAAGAAATGGGGGATGAGCGTCGCCGACCTCAAGTTCGGCAACACCGCCAAGAACATCCGCCGCCACCCGTTCTACGAGAACCTTTCCCTCGTGACCGTGAGCAGCCCCGAAGTCGCGTGGGCCTACCGCGAGGCGATGATGCTCGAATCCACGCCCGACGTCGTGCAGCCCACGGGCGTGAGCCGCACCGATGTGTATTTCAACGAAGGCTTCGCCCAGGCGTCACGCAAGTGGCTCGCCGCCAAGTTCCCGCAGATCGGAGGGCGCAAGGTCGTGTTCTACGCCCCGACGTTCCGCGGCACGACCAAGCAGGCGAAAGGCCCCGACGCGCTCGATATCCCGCTCCTTCGCGAGCAGCTCGGCGCCGACTGGGCGCTCGTGATCAAGCACCATCCCTTCGTAACGGAGCCGCCCGCCATCCCGGTTGACTGCGCCGATTTCGCATTCATGGCCGCGCCGGACGACCCGGTCGACGCGCTCCTCGTGTGCGCAGACGCGATGGTCACCGACTACTCGTCGGTCGTGTTCGAGTACTCGCTGTTGCAGCGCCCGATGGCGTTTTTCGCCTACGACCTGGACGATTACAACGATTGGCGCGGCTTCTACT
>CAMPAJ010000309.1 GCA_946631805.1 uncultured Eggerthellaceae bacterium | reverse complement strand
GCCGTGGCACTTCTTGTACTTGAGGCCGCTGCCGCAGGGGCAGGGGTCGTTGCGGCCGATTTTCTTGATGGAGCCGTCGGGGTTGAAGAACATCGACCCGCCGGCTTCGGTGCTTGCGAGCTCCATAGGGGCCCAGCCGTTATTGGGCCAGATGGGAAGCCCGTTGTTCAGGTTCGACCACAGGTCGAGCACATCTTGCATCTGGTCGACCTCGGGGATGAAATCGTTGTGTTCCAGAATGTCGAACAACCGTTGCGCACCGTTGTCGATGATGCCCCACATCGAATCGGCCAGCAGCTCCTCGATGACCTTGTCGGCGAAATAATAGTCCTCGCAAACGGCCGGCACGTGCTCGTCCAGGTAGCGCACGAACGCCTGCGTCGGCTCCTGGTGCAGTTTCCATTCCATCAGGCTTTGCGCCTGCAGCATCTCGGGTGCGACCGGGCGGGGGTCCTTGCCCTTCTGCTGATCCAGAAGGCCTTCGAGCAGCTCCCCGAGCTCGCCGTGATTGACCGGCTCGATGACGTATTCCTCGTCTTCGAGCCCCATGACTTCCTGATATGCCCAGAACAGCTCGTAATGCAGCACGTACATTTCGCGCGTGGGCGTTTCGAGCAGCTCGTAGCCGGCGATGCCCTCGGTCACGGCAAGCAGGATACGGCTGACGATGTCGCTCATTTCCTGCAGGCCGTCGGGATAGCAGCGGCGGTATTCCTCGACTACATCGGCGACAGGCGCGATGCCGCGCAGCTCGGCCATGACGTCAACGAGGTCGACGAGCTGCCGGTACGTGCGGGCCTTGGCGATGGCACCGTCCCAGTCGATGTCCTTTGCGATGGCGAGCACCTCGTCGGGCATGACGAACGTGAACGTGGGCCCTTCGTGGAACACGTAGCTCAGGCCCACTTCGTGGATGGGCAGGTCGCGCAGCGACGTGATGTCGTCCTCGTCGACCTCCCAGCGGCCACCGCGCTCGGCGAGCTTCTGCATGGATGCGATGTGGTGCTCGGTCAGGTCGTCGACGATGACCTGCACGGCATCGGCGTCGGCTACGCGCTCGACGATTCTTTGGATGACGTCTTCGTCGTCCATATCGCGCGGGGTCTCGAGGCCCAGGTATGTGGAGAAAAGACGCATGTCGTGCGGGTTTTCGGCTGCGAGCAGCTCCGCGAGGCTCGTCGTGATACCGATGGTTTCGCAGTCGTCGTCGAGCAGCTCGACGAGGCGCTCCAGCACGGAGTCATCCTCTTTCATCATGTGATCGCGAATGGCCTGTTCGCGCTCGTCGAACGAGAGCCCGGCCAGCGCGCCGCGGTGCTGGATGTAATCGGCTTCGTCAAAATCCTCGTCAAAATCCTCGTCGTAGTCGTCGTGCTCGTGCCCGCAATCGCAATCATGGTCGTGGTGGTGATGATGGTGGCCGTGGCCGTCGCCGGGGCCCGCCGCGCCGAACGCCCCGTTCTCCAAATCGGCTACGAGCTGCTCGGTGTCGCGCGCGAGCTCATCGGCGCGGATGTTCTGCGCGATTTGCACGAACTCGTCGGCGTCGCGGACGATGCGGCCTTCGTCGAACAGGCGGTTAATCTCCTCGTCGAAGATGCTGAGCATGCCTTCGCCGAATTCGATCAGATGGTTGAGCATGTACTCGGCGTAGACGATGCGCCCGTCGAAGGGCAGCAGCGTCGTGTGAACAGCTGCGGGCAGCCCAGGAAGCATCGAGGCGATTTCCTTCGAAATTCCCGACACTTCGAACGCATAGCCCGAGCTGACGAACCTCAGCTCGCCATCGGGGAACACGTCTACGAGGAACGTGTCGGTCAGGCCTTCGCGCCACGAAGCCACGCACGCGAGCTCCCCGTCGGAGAGCCCGGCGGGATTCTGGGCAACGAAATCGTCGATGACGTTGAGGTTCTGCCACAGGTCGTAGGCCACTTCGCCCTGGGCTTTATCGTCTATCCCGCGGGCATCCGCGGTGATGAGCTCGGTTTCCTCGACGCTTTGGAGCCGTTTGTTGGCATAGACGGTAAGCGCGTCGAACATGTTGAAGAAACGCCTGCCCTGCAATCTGCTTAAAATCATGGACCCTCCCTGAAATGACGGTTTGGTTCCAGGTCGTCTGGATTCCTCGGTCCAGCGCATGCCATTCCGTCTCGTGTTAGCGAACGAGGCTAAGTGTAGCCGAATTGACCTGAGGAAAATGTAACAATCCCGAAACCAAATGCAACGAGCTGCGCGTTTACCATTTCAGCCATTGGCACGTTCAATCGTGGCGTGCCGCGAGTAGTGTTTAGGTTTAGCACCGGAGCAATTCGAAGGAGTTCATATGTCGTACGTAGACGATATCCTTGCCGATGTCAAAGAGAAGAATGCGAACGAGCCCGAGTTCATCCAGGCCGTTACCGAGGTCCTCGAGTCGCTGCGCGTCGTGGTCGAGAGCGACCCCATCTACCAGGAGCAGGCTATCCTGGAGCGCATGGTCGAGCCCGAGCGCGTGATCATGTTCCGCGTGCCCTGGGTTGACGACGAGGGCAAGGTCCAGGTCAACCGTGGTTTCCGCGTTCAGTTCAACAGCGCCATCGGCCCCTACAAGGGCGGCCTGCGCTTCAACCCGACCGTTTATCTGGGCATGCTGAAGTTCCTGGGCTTCGAGCAGGTCTTCAAGAACAGCCTCACCACGCTGCCCATGGGCGGCGGCAAGGGCGGTTCCGACTTCGACCCCAAGGGCAAGTCCAACATGGAGGTCATGCGTTTCTGCCAGTCCTTCATGACCGAGCTGTTCCGCCACATCGGCCCCGACACCGACGTTCCCGCCGGTGACCTGGGCGTCGGCGGCCGCGAGGTTGCCTACATGTACGGCCAGTACAAGCGCCTCGC
>CAMPAJ010000308.1 GCA_946631805.1 uncultured Eggerthellaceae bacterium | reverse complement strand
GAGTACCCCGCCGACTGGCATCCCGGCGACGAGCCGTACTACCCGATCAACGACGAGCGCAACACGCGCCTGTACCAGCAGTACCGCGAGCTCGCGAGCCAAGAGGGCAACGTCGTGTTCGCCGGCCGGCTGGGCGGCTACCGCTACTACGACATGGACAAGGCCATCGCCGCGGCCTTCGACCTTGTGGAAGAGGAGCTCGGCGTAATCCTGTAGCGTACGCGCATTCAAGACATGACGACCGGGGGGCAATCGAGCCCTCCGGTTTTTGTTTGGACGAAGGTCGCCGCAGTTTTTCGTTAGCCTTTTGCTTGCCTTCCCGAACAGGGGCGCTGTGGAGCGAAAAGCAACCACGGGCAGGCGGCTCGCAACGTATGCACCCCCTGACAAACCGTGCAATCTGGTGTACTATATCCCAATCGTTCAAAAACAGTTAACGATACAAAGAATATGAACAGCATGCAATGGGTCCCGGAGGTTGATATGCTGACGAAAAATGAGTTTGCCGTCCTGTCTGACGTCGCCGCGCATGGGCTGGGGTCGCAGCGCGATGTTGCGATGCGCGCGGGCATGTCTTTGGGTAGCGCGAACGCCGCCTTCAAATCCCTGCGCGAAGTTGGGGCGCTTGACGCGGACGGTAGCGTAAACGAGCGGGGGATGGAGCTGCTTGCACCGTATAAAGTCGACAACGCCATCATCATGGCCGCCGGCTTGTCGTCGCGCTTTGCGCCTATTTCATACGAGCGGCCGAAGGGCACGCTGCGCGTGCGGGGCGAAGTGCTCATCGAGCGGCAGATTCGTCAGCTCAAAGAGGCGGGTATCGACGACATCACGGTTGTCGTGGGGTATATGAAAGAGCAGTTCTTTTACCTTGAAGAAGCGTTCGGCGTCAAAATCTGCGTGAATGCCGACTATGCATCGCGCAACAACAACTCGACGCTTATGCTCGTGCGCGAGCAACTCGGCAATACGTATATCTGCTCGTCAGACAACTACTTCACGGAAAACGTGTTCGAACCGTATGTGTACGAAGCCTATTATTCGGCCGTGTATTTCGAGGGACCAACCGATGAGTACATTATTCACACCGGAACGGGCAAGCGTATCGTCAAAGTGACGATTGGCGGCGAAAACGCTTACGGTATGTCGGGGCACGCGTACTTTGACCGCGCGTTCTCGGCCACGTTCAAACGCATTCTGGAAGAGGAATACGACCGCCCCGAAACAGCGGGGAAGCTCTGGGAGGATATCTACATAGCCCATCTGGCGGAGCTGCCAATGGTCATGAGGGCATATGGCCCGGGCATCGTTTACGAGTTCGATTCGCTTGAGGAAATCGGGGACTTTGACCCCGAGTTCATGCAGAACGTGGACTCGGCCATCTTCGATAACATCTGCAAGACGCTTGACGTGAATAGGGCTGACGTCCACAACATCCATCCCATAAACCAGGGGCTCACCAACCTATCGTTTAGCTTCGAGACCCCAGAAGGCCAGTTCGTGTACCGGCATCCCGGAAGGGGCACCGACGCCATAATCAACCGGGCGTCCGAGACGTTTTCCCAGAAGATTGCGCAGGACTTGGGCCTTGACGACACGTTCGTGTACGAAGATCCCGACGAAGGCTGGAAGATATCGCGTTATATCCCTGCATGCTCGGAGCTCGATTACCACGATAAGGAGCAGGTTTCAAAGGCTCTGGAGATGGCGCGTACATTGCACCGCTGCGGCGCAGTATCCGATTGGACGTTCGACGTATACGAGAAGACGCGTGAAATCATCGAACTGCTCGATGAGCGTCAGAGAGCATCGTATCCGGATTTCAGGTTGCTGTTCGATCTGATCAAAGGGCTGGCGAACTACGTTGCCTCCGATGGGACCGAACCGTGCCTTTGCCATAACGACTTCTATGCCCCCAATTTCCTCGTTGCCGATGGGAAGATGTACCTCATCGATTGGGAGTATTCGGGGATGTCGGATTATGCGAGCGATTTGGGGACGTTTATCTGTTGCAGCGATTACGGCTATGACGAGGCTCTTGGCGTTTTGGAGGAATACTTCCAACGTCATCCGACGCCCGCAGAGCTTGCGCACTGCCTGTCGTACATAGCTATGTCGAGCTACTACTGGTTCATATGGGCATTGTACAAGGACGCATGCGGCTCTCCGGTCGGGGAGTGGCTGTACTTGTGGTACAAGAACGCGAAGATGTTTGGCCGTGCCGCGCAAGAGCAGATCGATTCTCTCTAGTTAACGGCTGGCTTTCGGGGGCGCTTTTGCGGTGCGAGTTAAGTTAAGCGGGGAATCCCCCGAGAATCTGTGCTAGGCAAAAGAAGAGAACCTTTCGATATCCTTGAGGTGTCGAATCACAAGAAGAGAAAGGTTCTCCGATGACGGATTCTATCATCATGGAACGCGTCGCCGACGCCGCGGCGGACTGTTTGTACGGCGAGCTCATCAAAACCGAGGACTTCGAGGCGTTCGAGCGGATCGTCGCGGCCGACATGCGCTCCGTCGCCGCGATGGTGCTGCGCAAGTGCATCGAGCGCTTCGATTCCGAGCTCTGCGGAAACGTGCCGCGCGGCTGGTCGGTGCACGAGCATGCGGAGAGGACGCTGGTGACGCTCGTGGGCATCGTCACCTTCGAGCGCACGATCTTCCTGGACGAATATGGCCGAAGGCGCGCATGGGCCGACGAGCTTTTTGGCATCCCGCCGAGGGCCCGGCTGTCGGCCTGTGCGTTCCTGTGGGTCGCGTCGCACGCGGCCGAGCTGTCGTACCGCAAGACCGCGGCCGAGTTCGCCGCGCTGACGTCGGCGGCCATCAGCCACGTCACCGTGATGAACGTCGTGCACCGCGAGGGCGCGCTGCTGAA
>CAMPAJ010000307.1 GCA_946631805.1 uncultured Eggerthellaceae bacterium | reverse complement strand
CGACATCCTGCTCCCAAAGCAGGCGCGCTACCAAACTGCGCCACGTCCCGACGCAACATG
This sequence comes from uncultured Eggerthellaceae bacterium, assembly GCA_946631805.1. The sequence continues at coordinate 2,817 of CAMPAJ010000307.1, read as the reverse complement.
CAAAGAGCTACTTTACTCGATTACGCAACCATACGCTAGTGCTGTCATGCCTTCTGCGCAAAAGTAATTCATTCCCCGCCACCCCACGCTCCCGGAGTGGTGGGATGGCAACTTGGAGTCTGCTAGTCATCCTTGAGCGACTTTATGGCCTGGGGAATGAAGTCGATCACGTCTTCGGCCATCGTGCAGATGACGGTATACTCCTGGCTGGCTGCAACGCCCGCACGTGCATGTATCGTAGCGCCGAGCCAGGCAGCTTCTGTAGCGTCGAGTCCCTGGGCGAGCAGGGCGCTTATCATGCCTGCGAGCACGTCGCCCGTTCCCGCCTTTGCAAGGGCGGGGGTGCCTTCGCGCATGGCGCTTACCGAGTGCGCGTCTGCGATGTAGGTGTCGGGTCCTTTATGGACGATGATGGCGCCGGTTGCAGTAGCGAGCGCCAAGGCGAGCTGCGCCTCGTCAGCCGCGCCTACGTCAAAGCTTCTTGCCAACCGGCCCGCTTCGCCGGCGTGCGGCGTAAGGACGGTCGTATACCCGCGTTCCGCACGCTTGGCAAGCGCCTTCTTCGCGCGCTTGCCGCCAAGAAGGCTCAAGGCGCCGCCATCTACGAGAACCGGGCAGACGGCATGTTTGAGCGTATCGACCAGAACTTCTGCATATCGGTCGTTGCAGGCGTCAAATCCCGGGCCTATGCAGATGGCTAGAGGATGACCTGGCTTGGCGTCGGAGAAGCGGTTGACATCGAATTCGTCGAGTGCGCGCGCCACGGCCGAAGGGCATGATTGCAGTACAAGTTGCCGTGCAAGGTGGCTCGCAGAGAACATCTCGGCATATCCGGCGCCCATGCGTAGCGCAGCGCGGGTGGCCAAGCAGGCGGCGCCGGGGTAGCGGTCGCTGCCGACGATGAGCGCGACCTTACCGCGCGAGTACTTGTTGGCATTAGAGCTGGGCCAGGGGAGCATGTCCAGAATTCGCTCGTTGTCGTTAGAGCTCATCGAGGATTCCTCGCGTTTCCTTGAACTTTCGGGCGAGCTCTTCCATGGGGTCCTTGCGCTTTTCGCTTTCGCGTATCGACGCGTCGGTAACCGCCATGGCGCATGCGACGGCGTCGGTGTGCGTGTAGGACAGCGAAATCGAGATCTCGCGTACGCCTTGCTCGCGGGCTACTTCAAGCGCTCGGCCCGAGAGCTTGACGGACGGCTTCCCGTTTTTCGCACGTTCGACCTCGATATCGCGTACGCCGATTCCCTCGGAAAACCCGGTGCCCAGCGCTTTGACCACAGCCTCCTTGGCGGCAAAGCGTAGCGCGTAATGTGTTGCCGCATTGGCTTTGCTATCGCAATACGCTCGCTCGTCGGCTGAATAAACCCGCTTCGCGAACGACGGCGTGCGTTCGAGCAGCCTCCGCATGCGTTCGACCTCGACGATGTCTACGCCGAGTCCTACGCTGCTTTTGTCAAACGATTGCGATTCTGCATCCGTGCTGCTATCGGGCGCAAGCGCAGCTTCCGCCTCGTCATCCAGCTGGCCCATCTGCGCTTCGAGCGCTGAGTCGGTTTCGTCGTCTGCCATAAGCAGGGCATGCGCCTCATCGACGCTCAGCATGTCTTGCGTCATACCTATATCACCCGCTACGAATGCACGACCACGACGTCGCCGGGCTGAATGATGCCGTATAGCGACTCGGCGTCGCTATACGAAAGGTTTACGCACCCGTGGCTGCCGTAGCCGTCGGCATACATCGAGCCGCCGAAGTCGGGTTGCCAGGTAGCGTCGTGGAAGCCGATGGAATTACCCTCGAAGGGCATCCAGTATTCCACCTCGGTTTCGTATTCCTTCTTTTTGCCCTGATAGCCGATGAGCGTTGAGGGGCTCTCTTTCGCGACGACGTACCAGACGCCTTGCACGGTGTCGTGCTCGCCGTCGGGCGCGCCACTGATGCAGTCGGCTTCCCAAATGATCTTGCCGTCGTCGCCGTAGAAGCGAACGTGCTGTTCCGAGATGTCCACATCGATGTAGCGGTTGCCCCAGTCGCGTTGCCCGCGTCCTGCATATGTGTTGGCGGAGTCGATGCAGGGAATTTCGATCTCGGTAGTTTCGCCTGACTTGATGGCATCCATGATGCTGGCGCTGAGCGACGCTTGGTCGACTTCCCATCCATACGAGCCACCGCTTACGGTGATGGTCTTGCCATCGGCGCGCTTGTAGGTGCGCTCCATGCCGATGGTGTTATAGCTTGCCGCAAGTTGGTTGACCCAGGCGCTGAGCTCGTCTTCGCTTAGGGTCACCTCGTACTTGTCGCTGATCTTCACGAAGCCCTTGAGCAGGTCGCTGCCGATCTCGTCAACGGGGTTGCCGTTGATCTTAAGCGTCAGATGTGCCGAAATGAGGCCGTTTGCCATGTCGACGGTGTCGACGAGCTTCTTGTCGGTCGAAAGGAGGCTCGGCTGCAGGAGCTGGTCCTCGCCGACTTCGGCTTTCTCGTCCATGTTGGCTGCCGCATCGCGCGCGACTTTCTGAACCGCCTTCGCATCGAGCTGCGTGCCTACCTCTTCGGACTTTACGGCGTATTTGCCGGCGTCCTCATCGAAGTAAATCGAGGCGTCGGTGGGCGGTTCGGCCTTCTTGTTGAACTTTTTAACGGCGTCTTTGACGAGCTTGTTGCAGGCCTTCTTGTCGAACGTGGTTGTGAGCAGGAATGTCTCGTCATGGTTCGTCTCGGTAACGTACCAGGGCCAACGCCAGGGGCTCTGGTCTTCGTGTATTGCGTCGACGATCGCCTGCGAATCGATTTTCATGCCGATTTCGTCGCCCGTCGCA